>DATCBZ010000183.1:0-8068 GCA_036511555.1 Steroidobacteraceae bacterium | reverse complement strand
ATCCTGCCGAGGTTCAACTATCACGTCGTAGACTTCAGCCGCGCCAATGCGAAGCTCCTCGACGCTTACCGGTTCGACATCCTGGCCGTCTGCCGCCACGACCTTCATTTCAAGCCCGGGGATGCGTATGTCAAAGAAGCTCATGGAGGCGCCGTTGATGAATCGCAGCCGCACTCGCTCACCACGACTAAAGAGTGCGGTCCAATTGCCCGCGGGCGTCACCCCGTTCATCAAATACGTGTACGCGTGGCCCGACACGTCGAGTAGATCGGTGGGGTTCATGCGCATCTGTCCCCACATACGCCGCGCCGCTAGTGCCGCACTCAGACCCTCACAGCGTGCGTCCGCGATAAAATCTCCGACTGTACGTTGTCCGAAGTTGAACTATTCGCTGTCGCGTTTCAGCGTCGCGTAAATATGCTCGGGGTCTTGGTCCGTCCAATCCGATAGCAGCACGACGTAGTCCCGATCCACCCGATGGCGCTCGCCGCCTATCGCCTCAATCACAATCGGACCGTACAGACCGGTCTGCTCTTGGAAGCGCGAATGGCTGTGATACCAATAGGTGCCCGAGTGCTGGAGCCGAAACTGCTAGGTGAAGCTTGCGCCAGCATCAATTCCCGAGAAGCTCAGTCCCGGCACGCCGTCCATATTTGCAGGCAGGATCAGGCCGTGCCAATGGATCGATGTCGGCACCGGCAGGCGATTGGCAACCCGCAGCGTGACGACATCGCCTTCTCGAAAGCGTAACAGCGGCGCGGGCAGCTGGCCGTTGACCACCGTCGCAAGCCGCGGTCGCCCGGCGAAGTTCACCCCGCGAGTGTCAATCGTAAGATCGAATCTTGTGCCGGAAAGCTCGGTACGCGCGCCCGCACGCAACACCCGCGGCGCGGCACAGGCAAGCCCCAAGGCGCTGCCGGCAGCTTGCATGAGCAGGCGACGCGAAATCCGGCTAGCTACGCTCACCGCGTCGGCCGGTCTGGGTCGCGGAAAGGTTCATGCTGCATATTGTCGCGCAAAATTATCGCGCGCGGAGCCATCCTGCGAGTGCGCCGGCGATGCGGGCCGCTACAATCCCCCCAGCAGTTGTTAAGCAGCGCGCAATGCCGAAGAGTCCCTTGATCTCTGCGCACCAGCGGCCCGCGATCCGATCCCGTGGCGGCGCCTGGCCCGTTATCGTGCTCCTTGCGCTTGCGCCGCTGTGGTTGCTCGGCATCTTTGACCGTGGCCTGTGGACACCGGATGAACCGCGCGAAGCAGACATTGCCTGGCGTATGAGTCAGCAAACTGACCACGCGATCCCGCATCTTGCTGATGCCCCGTTCCTTGAGAAACCGCCGCTCACCTATTGGCTCTCGGCCGCCGCAACCACATTGTTTGGCGACTCTGCGGGCATGGCGCGACTGCCCAATCTGTTGTATGCCGTGATCGTCGCGCTCGCAATCGGCACGCTCGCCTTTGATATGGCAGGCCGCGGCGCCGCGGTCATTGCTGCGCTGGCTGCAGGGTCGGCGCTCCTTGCCTACCGCGTCGCGATCTGGCTTGCACCCGATGCCGCGCTCCTTGCTGGCTGCGCCGTGGCGCTCCTCGGGACATACCGCGGCTACACCGCTTCAAGCCATGTGCGGAAGTTGTCGGGCTACACCCTCATGCATGCAGGCGCAGCCTTCGGCTTCATGGCGAAAAGCGCGCCGGGATGGCTCGTACCGGCGCTGGTGCTTGGATCACTGATTGTCTGGGAACGGCGCTGGTCGGAGCTTAAACGCTGGGAGCTATATGCGGGAGGCCTGCTACAAGTGCTTCTCATTGGCCTATGGATCAGCGCAGTTGTCGCATCGACAGGAGGCGCCGAGTCGTTACGGGTATTTTTGTGGGACAACATCGTCGGACGCTTTACTGCGCTCGCCGCTACCCCCCAACACAACTACTCACAAGGACACCTCAACTGGTGGGGAAAATATCTCTTTGAGCTGCCGCTGTATCTGCTGCCTTGGACGATGCTTGCGGCGGCTGCACTGGCGCGAGCCTGGAGCGCGATCCGCCCCGGCGCCGCAAACCACGTTGAGCCCGCGCGCCGCACCGCGTGGCGCTTTGCAGTATCAGCATGCGTACCGTTTCTCGCGCTGCTGTCGCTCGCGGCGACCGCGCGTGACGTCTATGCCGCCCCGGCCATGCTCGGATTTGCCTTGCTGATCGCTCTGTGGTCGTGCGCCATGCCAACGGATCACGCGCGCATCGACGCGCTCGCGTTTGTTCTTACCCGGGTTCTCGTAGCGCTCCTTGGCGCAGGCTTCGCCATCGCGCTTGGCATTCTCGCAATCGTTGCCGAATCAGGCGTAGAAAGCGCGGTCTATACAGGCGCCGCTGTGGCTGTCGTGGCGCTGACGGTGATTGCGTTTCAGTATGCCGCGCGCCTGCAGCGCATCAAAAAATACGCTGCCAGCATCATCGCCAGCTACGCTGGCTACGCGCTCGCCCTCGTCGTGAGCGGCGCACTCGTACTGCCCGTGGTTGATACCTGGCAGGACCTGCCGGCGCTTGCGCAGCGCATTGAACATGATGCCGGCGGCGGCGCTCTGGCGGTGCTGAATCCAGATGAAACAACGATAGCCATGCTCGACTATCGTGCCGGCACCACGTTCGCAGCACTCACCGCAGCACCGCCCGATGCGTCCCGGGTCATCACCGATTGGCTGCACGCACACGGCGGCGGCGCGCATGTTCTCGTAATGCTGCCGGGGCATGCGCGCGGAGCGGTGCTCGGGTGGCTGAGCCGCCATGTTGCCATTGCGGCGCCGGACGATGGAGCTGCCGGTACGACGGCGGCGGCCGGCGGCGCACAAATCACCGGCCGCTACCAGTTACCGCAAGGGCGGCGCTATGCCCTGCTTGGAGAGTCGGCGCCGTAGGCCCTATGTCAGCAGCGCGGGCGGCAGCGCTATGGTTTTTTGACAAACTTCAGCGACGCGGAATTCATGCAGAAGCGCAGATGTGTCGGCGGCGGCCCGTCATCAAACACGTGTCCCAAATGCCCATCGCACTGCACGCACGCCACCTCACTGCGCGTCGAACCCAGGCTATTGTCGTCCGCAATGCGAATGTTCTGTTGCGCAATTGGCGCCCAGAAGCTCGGCCAACCGGTTCCGGAATCGTATTTAGTCGCGGAGCTGAAGAGTGCATTGCGACAACAAACGCAGCGGTACAGTCCCGGGGCTTCGAGATTGTAGGTATCTCCCGTGTAGGCGCGCTGCGTGCCGCGCTGGCGCGCCACTTCGAACTGCAGCGGCGTCAATTGCGCGCGCCACTCGGCGTCCGTCTTGACGACTTTCGCGGTGCGCGCCGTCCTCAGCTTCTTACCGCTATCGTCAAATAAAACGAGGCTCACAAAACCATCGGCGGGTTTTGCGTATGCAACCTTGAAGAGGTGGCTTTTGCCCTCGGGCAGCAAAATATAGCCCGCTATCGCGAGCGTGCCTGCGATAAACCCGCGCCGAGCGATCATTGGTAGAGCGCCGGAAATTCTTTCTGCAGGTGCTCAACCTTCGGTGCATCGTTATAGACGATGTACAGATCGCTTGGATGGCGGCGCGCGTAATCCTGGTGGTAGCCTTCGGCTTCGTAGAAAGTCTTGAGCGGCGTAACCCGGGTAACGATGGGGCGCGCGAAGCTCTTCGCATCGCGTAGCTGTGCAAGGTACGCCTCCGCCACGCGCTGCTGCTCGGGATCGCGATAGAAGATGACCGAGCGGTACTGAACGCCGATATCCGGCCCCTGCCGGTCCAGCTCGGTTGGATCGTGGCCGACGGCGAGAAACACGCGCAGCAGTTGTCCGTAGCTGATTTTCGTTGGATCGTAGGTAATTCGCACGGACTCTGCATGTTCAGTCGTGCCACTACTTACTATTTCATAGTGCGCCGTCGCCGCCGTGCCGCCGGCGTAGCCGGAGGTCGCGCTGACGACGCCCTTCACATGCTGGAAGACATCCTGTATGCCCCAAAAGCAGCCACCCGCGAGCACTGCCGTGCGCAAGCCCGCACCGGGAGCTGGCGCCTCATCGGTAGCGGGCATCGGCAGCAGCGGGCTGGCGGCGCTCACCATGCCACAGCCAGCAGCGCCGATCGACAGCACCAAAAGGACCGCCATGCGGGTGATTTTGCTGACCATACCAAGTACTCCTCGCAAGCACTGACCGGCCAAGGCGGCAGTATATTGCAGGCGTCCTGGGCGCCTGCAAGGCGGGAACTTAGCGGTTTGAGCGCTGTCTGCTTGCGGGTTCCACGGAGGCCAGCATCTTAAACGCAGGTAAAGCCGTAACCGGCAATTTCCGGCGCAACATTGTTTCGATGTCCTTAAGAAGTGGTGCCTCGTCCGGCGATACGAGTGATACCGCCTGGCCTGAACCGCCGGCGCGAGCCGTGCGACCAATGCGGTGAATGTAGTTCTCCGGCACGTTCGGCAGCTCGTAGTTGACGACGTGCGGCAGCTCCTTGATATCGAGGCCGCGGGCGGCAACTTCAGTTGCGACTAAGGCCGTGACCTTGTTGGTCTTGAAATCGTGCAGCGCTTTGGTGCGCGCCGCCTGGCTTTTGTTGCCATGAATGGCGGTTGCAAGGATGCCGGTCGACTGCAGCTGCTTCGTCAAGCGGTTCGCGCCATGCTTGGTGCGCGTGAACACCAGAACCTGGTGCCAATTGCCGGCATCAATCAGATGTGCAAGCAAATGCCGCTTGTGATCCTTGGGAACTCGATAGATCTGGTGATCGACCCGTTCCGCCGTCGCGTTTGGTGGTGCAACTTCGATGCTCGCGGGATTGCGCAGCATGCGGCTTGCAAGTTGCCGGATCTCACCGGTGTAAGTCGCCGAGAACATAAGGTTCTGGCGCTGCGCGGGCAGAAGCTTTAATACCCGTTTGATGGCCGGGATAAAGCCCATATCGAGCATGCGGTCCGCCTCATCGAGCACGAGACAGCGCACGGCGCGCAGATCTACAGCGCCTTGATCCGCCAGATCAAGTAGCCTTCCGGGTGTTGCGACCAAGATATCGCAGCCGCCGCGCAAGCTTAAGATCTGCTGCTTGATGTTGACACCGCCGAATACGACGAGCGTGCGAAAGGGCAAATATTTGCCGTAGGATCGGGCGCTCTCGGCAATCTGCGCGGCAAGCTCGCGCGTGGGCGTCAAGACAAGCACCCGTGGCGTGCGCCCCGGAGGTGCGCCAAGTTTCTGCAAGATGGGCAAAATGAATGCAGCCGTCTTGCCGGTGCCGGTTTGTGCGCCAGCGAGCACGTCGCGGTCACCGAGCACGGCCGGAATGGCCTGAAGTTGAATAGGAGTCGGCGTCGTGTAGCCTTGTTCGGCCACGGCGCGCAACAGCTCGGGCGACAGCCCGAGATCAGCAAATGACATGAATGGAATCCTTTGGAATTGACACGCGCAGCAGCGGTAACGCTCTGGCGGATAGGAGAGAAATCTTCTAACACTGTACAGGCTTTGGCCCAAGGCGCGCAACCTGCACAATCCACACTATGTCGCTCATCACACTAATTGACGGTCAACTCGCCTTTGGCGACCACCCGCTGCTCGACCGCGCGCAATTGACTGTCGAAGTGGGCGAGCGCATTGGACTTATTGGCAGAAACGGCACTGGCAAGTCCTCGCTCTTGCGAGTGCTCGCAGGCATCGCCACGTTGGACGTCGGTCAATTGCAGCACCGGAACGGACTGCGGCGCGCTTTGGTCGAACAGGAGCCCGAGCTGCCGAGCGCCGCAACCATGCGCGAAAGCCTGCACGCGCGCGCCGCCGCGATGGCAGCGCCGCAAGGTGGTGCGGCAATCGCGCACGCCGGTGACGAGCGCGAGTCATGGCGCATGGAATCGCGACTGACGGAATTTCTGCAGCGTTTCAATCTGAATGGCGAGCAGGCCCCTGATGTCAGCTCCGGCGGGGAATGCAAGCGCGCCGCGCTCGCGCTCGCTTTGACATTGCAGCCCGAACTGCTGCTGCTCGATGAGCCCACCAATCACCTCGATATCAGCGGCATCGAACGCCTCGAGGAACTGCTGCTAAAGGTGCCAAGCGCAATCTTCATCACACACGATCGGGCCTTTCTCGATGCGGTCGCGACCCGCATCATTGAGCTTGACCGCGGTGTGCTGCGCTCCTATCCGGGCAACTTCGCCGCCTATGAAGTGCGCAAGGAAGCCGATCTCGCCGCCGAAACCGTGGCGAACCGCCGCTTTGAGAAGTTCTGGCAACAGGAGGAGGTTTGGATTCGCAAGGGTATCGAGGCGCGTCGCACGCGCGACGAGGGCCGCGTGCAGCGTCTTGAGAAATTGCGACGTGAGCGCGCTGAGCGGCGCGAGCGCATCGGCCAATTGCGCCTGAGTCTCGATTCCGGTGCACGTTCCGGCCAGCTCGTGGCTGAACTCGATCAGCTCAGCAAGCAATTTGGTGGGCGTACGCTCATTGACAGCCTGTCGATGCGCATCATGCGCAAAGATCGAATCGGACTCATCGGGCCCAACGGCGCCGGCAAGTCAACGCTCATTCGCCTCATTCTTGGCACTCTTACCCCCGACAGTGGCAGCGTGCGCCTGGGTACCAACCTGCAAATTGCCTACTTCGATCAACTTCGCGAGCAGCTCGACCCCAATAAGAGCGTGGCCGAAACGATCAACCCGGGCTCCGACTGGGTCGAGATCGACGGTCAGCGCAAACACATCATGAGTTATCTCACCGACTTTCTCTTTCCGTCGCAACGTGCGCAGTCGCCCGTCAAGATGCTCTCGGGCGGCGAACGTAATCGCTTGCTGCTCGCGCGTCTGTTCGCCCGGCCCGCCAATTTGCTGGTACTCGATGAGCCGACCAATGATCTGGATATCGAATCGCTTGAACTGCTGGAACAGCGCCTGCAGGACTATCACGGCACCCTCATTCTCGTCAGCCATGATCGTAAATTCCTCGACAACGTCGTGACCCAAACGCTGGCCGCGGAGGACGGCGGTAACTGGCGCGAGTACGTCGGCGGCTACAGCGACTGGCTACAGCAGCGTCCGGCGCCACCCGCGACCGAGCCAGCCCCGCCCAACCGCGCAGCGGCGCGCATCAAAACCCGCAGCAAACTCAGCTACAAAGATGAACGCGAACTTGCAACTTTACCGCAAGCGATTGAAGTCCTGGAGCGCGAGCAGGCGGAGCTTACTGCGCGCATGAGCATGCCGGACTATCACCGCCGGGGCGCCGAGCAGATTCGCAGCGATCGCCTGCGCCTGCAGGAGATTGAGACTTTGTTGCACGATAAATTCACTCGCTGGGAGGCGCTCGAGGAACGGCGCGCAGTTTAATAAATGTGCACCGCGGTCACTGCCACCGTGCGCATGACAGATCAAGACCCTGCGCAAGCTCGCGGGAGTCAAAGACCGGCGGTGAGCAGGTCGTGCGGTACAAACAAACGCCGCAGCACGCGCGAACGCAGGGTAGCGCACATCAGGATTTGGCATGGAGCCTTCGGGTTTGTCGCACCAGTCGCTGCGCCGGTAATGGTTTCGATAACGTAGCGCCGCGCTATGCAATTTTTGCGCGCTCGCGTCGTCCTTGTATGCGCCTTATCGTCACGTGAGTTGACTCGTTCGCCACCTCATCCGCGGCGAGCACGATGCCGGTGCGCAAAGCGTTGACCGTCTGCAATCTGCGGCGCAGCAGGGGCCATGGCGCGCGAGACATCGAATGCCGCCGCGCGCTTGCGCAAAGATATCGTCACCGCAGGCATGCCAGCTGAGCATCGCCTCGGCTGCCGCCGCATGGGCGTAGGCGCCTGAAAGCCAACACGCTACGAGCGCGAGCGCGCGCAGAAATCGCTGCATACTGCCGCGGTCGAGGTGGATACTGGCGGTGCCATTGCCGCCCGCAGGTCCATAAGCGCCGTCATGGTTTTGGATGCCTAAGCTGTCGAGATATATCCTGTAAACTATTGAATAACGAACATCTTTTCATGCATAAAAATTATAAATTCTACGACTTGATCCTGGGCGCCTACGTGTGTGTATTGCTGTGTGCCAATCTCATCGG
>DATCBZ010000182.1:0-4501 GCA_036511555.1 Steroidobacteraceae bacterium | reverse complement strand
TCATAAAGAACGCGCAGATCGAAAAGAAGACCTAGCGCGTCTTAAGACTTGAGGAGACTTAAGAACGCCTGCTCATCGAGCAGGCGTACTCCCAGTTGCGTCGCCTTGGCGAGTTTTGAGCCCGGTTCGCTGCCGTGCACGAGGTAGGTCGTTTTAGCCGAGACGCTGCTCGAGACCTTGGCACCGAGCGCGCGCAGGCGCTCGGCCGCCTCCTCGCGCGTCATGCTCGCAAGCGTGCCTGTCACGACGAAGCTCATGCCCGCGAAACGGGCGTCCGCCGCCTGCGCGCTTTGCAGATCATCCCAGTGCACGCCTGCCTTGTGCAGCCGTGCAATCACGCTCCGGTGTGTATTTGAGGCGAGAAACACAGCGACGTGCTCGGCGACGACAGGCCCCACATCGGGAACCTCTTCGATCGCCGCCGCATCCGCCGCCATTAATTTTTCGAGACTGCCAAAGTGGCGCGCCAGCGCAAGCGCCGTCGCCTCGCCGACATCGCGTATACCGAGCGCGTATAGAAACCGCGGCAGTGTTGTCGACTTGCTGCGTTCCAGCGCCTGCAGGAGCTTGGCGGCCGATTTCTCCCCCATGCGCTCAAGCGCACTCAGTTGCTCGAACGTCAAAGAATAGAAGTCTGCCGGCGTTGCAACGACATCGTGCTCCACCAGCTGTGCAATCAGCTTATCGCCCAGGCCCTCGATATCGAGCGCACGACGACTCGCAAAATGTGCAAGCGCCTCCTGGCGCTGCGCGCGGCAGGTAAATCCTCCCGAGCAGCGTGCTGCGGCTTCACCGGCCACCCGCACTACCGGTGAGTTGCACACCGGACAGCACGCCGGCAGCACAATTGGCTTCGCATCATCGCGGCGCCGCTCGAGCACCACCCGCACCACCTCAGGGATCACATCGCCCGCCCGGCGCACCACCACGGTATCGCCGATGCGGATATCGCTGCGTTCGATCTCATCCATGTTGTGCAAGGTCACGTTGCTAACGGTTGCACCGCCGACGAAGACCGGTCGCAGGCGCGCAACCGGCGTCAGCGTGCCGGTGCGCCCCACTTGAAAGTCGACACTCAATATCTGCGTCAGTTCCTCCTGCGCCGGAAACTTGTGCGCCAGCGCCCAGCGCGGCTCGCGCGAAACGAATCCGAGCTGCTCCTGGTCGGCGCGGCGGTCGACTTTATAAACGACGCCGTCGATCTGATAGGCAAGCGCCGCGCGCCGTGCCGCGAGCGCCGCATAATATTGGAGACAGCCGGCAAGCCCGTGCACGAGGTGCGCCTCGCCGCTCGTACGCAGACCGAACTTGCGCAGCAACGAAAGTAGTTCGCTGTGGCGCTCGGGCACCGGCAGGCCCTCGACGGCGCCGACCCCATAGAAGAACACCGCAAGCGGCCGCTGCGCCGTGATGCGCGCATCAAGCTGCCGCAGCGCCCCGGCTGCGGCATTGCGCGGATTGACGAACAGTTTCTCGCCGCGCTCACGTGCCGCCTCATTGAGCTTGCGAAATCCGGCGAGCGGCATGAAGACCTCGCCGCGGGTCTCAAGTAGCGCCGGCGCTCGGCCCTTGAGCAGGAGCGGTACGGAGCGGATGGTGCGCACATTCGCCGTTACATCCTCACCGGTTGCGCCATCGCCGCGCGTCGCGGCACGCGCAAGCCGGCCCTCTTCGTAACTAATGGTGATGGCAAGCCCGTCAAGTTTGGGCTCGGCCATGTAGTCGATGTCGTCCAACGTCTGCAGGCGCTCGCGCACGCGGCGGTCAAAATCGGCCACTTCCTCCTCGGCGAACGCATTGCGCAGCGACAGCATCGGCAGCCGATGCCGGATGGCGCCAAATTGCGGCGCAGCTTCACCGCTGACGCGCTGCGTCGGTGAATCCGGCGTCACGATCTCCGGGTGCTGCGCTTCAAGCGCGCGCAGTTCGACCATGAGCCGATCGTACTCGGCGTCCGGAACCTCGGGGTCGTCGAGCACGTAGTAGCGGTAGTTCAACTCTGCGAGCTGCGCGCGCAGCTCGTCGGCTCGCTTCACGGCGGCCCATCCGCGGGCGGGGCCAGTTGTCCGGCCAGTTCAGCGCGCATGATGGCAATGCGCGCCGCGGTCAACGCATCGCCGCGCTCATCCTGCAAAGTACCCTGCAGGCGCTCGTTGAGCTGACGCGCGCTTGCGAGCAGCTCCTCAAACGCCTCCGGCGCCGGCAGCGGCCCCGGCAGTACTGCGAAAATGTTGACGCCGCCGTAGCGCAGAGTATCCATCGTCGCGAGATCAAAGTTCCCCGGCTGCGTCAAACTTGCGGCACTCAAAACCGCGCGCGAGTCACTTCCGGCTTTGTGAAATATTGACAGCCGCCCATGCACGAAGCCCTGCGCTGCCAGTGCCTGCCGCAGCGCATGGCCGGCAAAGCGCTCGCGCGCTGCAATAATGCGCAAGGTGAGAATGCGCCGCTCGCCATCGGGCGGCCACTCCACGATCGGATCGGCCGGCAGCGGCGTTGCAAGGATCGGCGGCGGCGGCACATCCACCGCCACCAATTCCGGATCATTGCCGATGTGCATCACCGGCAGATCGCGCACCGGCTCGCGCGGCCGGATGGGCGGCAGCACGAGCGGCGGCTCGCGATGCTCGGCGCCGTCGCGCGGCGCCTGCCGCGGGCGGCGCAGCTCCCACCAGGCGAGCACTGCGATAAATACCACCCCCAGGCTCAGGAGTATCCAACGCAGTTGCGACATGGCGTCTCGCCGTCAGACCGCGGCAAGCCGCAGTGCCGCATCGATGTCGACGCTCACGAGGCGTGACACGCCCGGCTCGCTCATGGTGACGCCGATGAGCTGTGAGGCCAGTTCCATGGTCGCTTTGTTGTGCGTGATAATGATGAACTGGATGCGCGCGGACATGTCGCGGACTATTTCGCAGAAGCGACTGACGTTGTGCTCATCAAGCGGCGCATCGACCTCATCGAGCAGACAGAAAGGTGCCGGATTCAGATCAAATATCGAAAATACCAGTGCTACCGCCGTTAATGCCTTCTCACCGCCCGACAACAGGTGAATCGTGCTGTTGCGCTTGCCGGGCGGACGGGCCATGACCGCAACTCCGGCGGCCAGCACATCCTCACCGACGAGTTCAAGGTAAGCGTGACCGCCGCCAAAGAGGCGCGGAAACTTCTCCTTCAGTCCCATGTTGATGCGCTCGAAGGTCTCCTCGAAGCGCGTGCGCGTCTCCTTATCGATGCGGCGCATGGCCTGGTCGAGGGTCGTCAGCGCATCGCTCAAATCGGTGAACTGCCGATCGAGATAGTCCTTGCGCTCGCTTTGTTCCTTCAACTCATCGATCGCGGCAAGATTCACCTGCCCCAACTTCTCAATATCCGCGCGCACTTCGGTGAGCGCGTCCTCCCACGCCGGCACGCTCGCATCGGGCTTTAAGTCCTGCTGAATTTCGGCGAGCGCAAAATGCGTGGCGGCGAATTGTTCGGCGATCGACTCGCGCCGCACCCGCGTTTCGGAGGCAGCAATGCGCGCCTCCTGCATGGCCGTGCGCGCATCAAACACGCGCTGCTCGGCGGCGGCGCGCTTCCCATCCAGTACGCGCAGATCCCCTTCCGCGTCCTCCAAGGCGCTGCGCGCGCCGGCAAGCTCGGCCTCCACTTCCAGGCGCCGCGCGAGCGCCTCGGCAAGGCGTGCCTCAAGTTCCACAATCGGCGTATCGCCGCTTGCAAGCTCGCCTTCCAGATCCGCACAGCGACTGGCAAGCTGCGCCCGCTGTTCCAGCATGCGCTCCACGCCCACCGCCATCGAGTTCTCCGTCGAGCGCAGCGACTCGCTCCTGATCAGAAGGTCGCGCGCGGTCAGTTGCGCCGCCTGCGCCGCTTGGCGTGCGGCGGCGAGCGCTTCGCGGGTCTCGTCGCGATCACTGTGCAGCTGCGGCTGCCTTGAATCAAGCTCGCTCAACGCAAGCAAGCCGCGCGCAAGCTCCCGTGCAGCACGCGCCAGTATCTCCCGCGTCAGCGCAATCTCGCTTGCAACCCCGGCCGCCTCGTCATCCAGGCGTGCGCGGCGCAAGCTTGCTTCCTGCGAGCGCGCGCGCATCGCTTCCAGCTGCCCGCGCAGTTCCGCATGCGCACGGTGCGCTCCCTGAATTCCCGACTGCGCGGCATTTCTTTCGATTTCGGCCTCGGCGAGCGATTCGCGCACATCCGTCAGATGCGCCTCGATGCCGCGCGCACGTTCGGCGCCGGCAGCAAACTCCTCGCGCAGACTCTTCAGGCGATGTTCCCGTTCAATGACACCCGCGTGAGCATCGGCGCCGCGCGTCACACGCAGCCAATCCCGGCCCACCCATTCGCCGCGCGGCGTGATGATTGACCAGCCGGGAGCAAGCATTGCGCGCCGGGCAAGCGCCTCGGCGAGCGATGCGGCCGTGAGCACGCATGCAAGTTGCGCCAGCACCGCCTGCGGACCGGAGAGTCGCGAGGCGAGAGTCTCATCGGCAGCGCT
>DATCBZ010000181.1:0-2936 GCA_036511555.1 Steroidobacteraceae bacterium | reverse complement strand
GGCTCCCCTACGTTGAAAGGCATCGCACTGGGAGCCACGACCGGCCAGCCACCCGCGGCGCCATCGAGCCTTGCGCCGCCCTTCCAAGGCACCTCACGGCTCGCCTTGCGACCCGCATGGGCAAGCTGAATGCCGGCGATCGCGCCCTGTGAATGAACGAAACGTGAAATGCGCGCCAGCGGCTCTATGTGCTCATCACGCCACAACCCCATATCGCCGGGTGTGATGCGTCCGTCGCGTGCCACCGCCGTCGCTTCTACCATGGCGAGCGCAACGGCGCCGGCCGCACGCGCACCCAAGTGGACCAGATGCCAGTCGTTCGCCATGCCCTCCTCGCAGCTGTATTGGCACATCGGCGACATCACGATGCGATTGCGCAGGGTGACGCCGCGCAAAGTAAGCGGACTTAATAGGTTTGCCTCTGTTCCTTCATTGTTGCGCGCGGCGCCGGACACAGTGCCGGGTGCGTTCGCACCGTGGGGTCGATCATTCATTCAAAAAACCTTGTGTGATTTGTCATGCGCCCACGATGCAATGACTGCACGCAGCACGCTAACCGCGTTCAAGCGTGCGGCAGAGCGGTTTCTCGGGCGATGGCAGTGCGGTTGGGCTGGCGCTCCGCACTCGGGGGATAGCCGTAGTGATTGCGATAGCACTTGGAGAAGTGCGGCGGCGACTGAAAGCCACAGGCGGTCGTGATATCCATCACGGGCATCGCGGTCTGCAGCAACAGATCGCGCGCCCGCCGCAGCCGCATGTCGAGATAATAACGCTTCGGCACGCAGTGCAAATGACGCTTAAAAAGACGCTCGATCTGCCGGCGTGACAAGCCCGTCGCGCTTGCGATCGCATCGAGCGACAACGGCCGCTCAATGTTCTCTTCCATGAGCTGCGCAACCTTGATCAGGCTTGCGTGCGAGACGCCAAGCTGCGCTTTAAGCGGGATGTACTGCTTGTCTTTGGCATTGCGTGCGCGATCGACTATAAATTGCTCGGAGACTAAGTTCGCGACCCGCGGTCCCAATTTGATGCGGATGAGATGCAGCATGAGATCAAGCGGGGCGATGCCGCCGGAACAGGTATAGCGATCGCGATCGATGGTGAACAGCTGGTCGCTGATGAGAACACGCGGGAATTCTTCGCGCAGCGCGGCGAGATTCTCCCAATGGATGGTCGCATGATATTGGTCGAGGAGTCCTGCCCGCGCGAGCGCATAACCACCCGTACACAGCGCCCCCAATGCCACGCGCTGCTCGCCCATGCGACGCAGCGCGCTCAGAAGCGGCCGGGACACGGCATCGCGCACGTTGACCCCACCGCACACGAAAACGATGTCGACGCGGCCCATGTGCTCAAGGGCAATGGTCGGCGTGAGCTGCAAGCCGTTGCTCGCGCTCGCGGGCGCGCCATCCAGGCTGACGATGGACACCTCATAGGCGTTCTGACCGGAGAGACTGTTCGCCATGCGCAGCGGCTCAATCGCGTTCGCGAGCGCAATCAGCGAATAATTCGGCAGCGTCACGAAGGCGTAACGGCTCTTGCGAATGGCGGCTTCGGAGTCGATGACAGTCTCCGGTGAATGGCGCTCACTCATTATAATGGAGTGCGAGCCCCACGTGTCAAAACTCGACAAGTAACTTATCTTTGCGCGACAATCAATCGGGACTTTCCTGCCATTTATGGCTGTCTCGGCAGCCAGTCTGACGGTTTACCGTAAGTGCTTGTCGCAATTGGAGCTTTGCCGCGCCGGGCGCTGGCTACACTGCAGCGGGCTGAACGCGGCGGGAAGAACCAAAATGCGAACGCATGCTCGGGTGGTCGTGATCGGTGGCGGGGTCGTCGGCGTTTCCACGCTGTATCACCTGACGAAGAAAGGCTGGTCGGACGTCGTTCTCCTGGAACGCTCGGAACTGACGGCCGGCTCAACCTGGCACGCGGCGGGACTCCTGCCGCTCTTCAACATGAGTTACACCGTCGGTCAGCTGCACAAATATTCGGTCGATCTGTATAAGCGCCTGCACGCGGAGACCGGACAGGACGTGAGCTTCCACGTCACCGGCAACTTGCGCCTCGCGACCTCGCGGCAGCGCATGGACGAGTATCAGAAGTACTGCGGTACCGCCAATACAATCGGCGTTCCCTACCAGATCATTACTCCGAAAGAAGTGCGCGAGCTCTGGCCACTCCTGAATCTAGGCGGCGCTGCCGACACGGCGAGCATTGTCGGTGCTTTGTATCACCCGGATGACGGTCACATCGCGCCCGCTGATCTCACCATGGCGCTGCGCAAGGGCGCGCGCGCAGGCGGCGCGGAAATCTTTGAACACACCGAGGTCACCGCTGCCCGGCGCACGCCAACGGGTGAGTGGCTGCTGACAACGAATCAGGGGGACATCACAGCAGAGCACGTCGTGTGCGCGACCGGCAACTATGCGCGGCAAACCGGTCGACTCTTTGGCTGTGCAGTGCCCGCCATCCCGGTCGAACATCAGTATATCGTTTATGACGAATCGCCCGAACTTAAGAGCTATCGCGCCAAGGGCGGGCGCGAGCTTGCGGTGCTGCGAGAACCTGATAAATCCTACTATCTGCGCGAGGAGCGCATGGGCTGGATTCTAGGACCCTACGAGCAGGGTGCGCCGGCGCGCTTCGCCGACGGCGTGCCCGACTGGTTTGGCAGGAGTCTCTTTGAAGCGGATCTGGATCGCCTGCTGCCGCACGTCGAGGCCGCCGTGCGCCGCGTGCCGGCGCTGGAGAACTGCGGCATCAAGGATGTGGTGAACGGCCCCATCTCCTACACGCCTGACGGCAGTCCGCTGATTGGACCTGTGGCTGGCGTGCGCAACGTCTGGCTCAATGAAGGCCACAGTTTTGGCATCACGGCCGCCGGCGGCTCGGGTTGGCAGCTCGCCGAATGGATCGTCGAGGGCGAGCCG
>DATCBZ010000180.1:0-4744 GCA_036511555.1 Steroidobacteraceae bacterium | reverse complement strand
CGCCTTATCAGCAGCTCGTTGGCAATACCGAGCCGCTCGCCTACATCCTGCGGCATCTCGGCTTCGTCACCGTTGGCAATCTTGTGGCGCTGGCGGCAATTTTGGCGCTGCCGACTGTGGTACTCATGATGCTCTTTGGTCAATCGCGGATTTTCTTCGTCATGTCGCGCGATGGCTTGCTACCCGAAGTTTTCAGCCGCGTGCACCGACGTTTTCAAACCCCCCATGTGATCACCGCCGTGACCGGCTGCGTTGTGGCCGTTATCGCAGGCTTGTTTTCGGTCTCGGAGATTGCTGAACTTTCCAATACCGGAACGCTGTTTGCGTTTATCGCTGTCAGCGTTGCCGTTGTGGTGCTGCGACGAACGCAGCCGGATCGCCCGCGGCCATTTCGCTGTCCGGCCGTAGGTCTCATCGGGACCCTTGCAATTTTGGGGTGCGGCTATCTTTTCGTAAGCTTGCCCGGTGTTGCACAGGGCCGCTTCTGGGTGTGGACTGCAATCGGCGCGATCGTGTATTTGCTGTACGGCTACAAAAGGAGTCCATTTGCAAAGCCCGCTCCGGCGTGAAGTCACGCTGCGGCGCAACTTCATTCGTCGCGCAGTTCCTTAGGCACGTTGCGGGCAAGCGCCGCAAGCAGCGCCGTGTACACCCGGGGTGCGCCGGCCACGATATTGCCCTTCTGCGTATAAATCTCACCGGTGAGGGTGCCGACTCGACCTCCCGCCTCGGTGATGAGGAGAGTGCCTGCGGCCGTGTCCCAGGGGCTTAGGCCGATCTCCCAGAACGCATCGACGCGTCCGGCCGCCACGTAGGCGAGATCAAGCGCGGCCGACCCTGGTCGGCGCACGCCGGCCGATTTCATCATTACGGTCTTCAACATCGCCATATAAGCGTCGATGTAGCGCGTGTTGGAGCGATACGGAAAGCCGGTGGCTATCAGAGCTCCGTCGAGCGTGCGCTGCTGGGTCACCCGCATGCGCCGATTATCCACGTGCGCGCCGCCGCCGTTCGAGGCGGTGAACAGCTCCTGACGCAAGGGATCGTAGACGACGGCGTGTTCGATTTTGCCTTTGTGCTCGCAGGCAATCGACACGCAAAACACAGGATTGCCGTGCACGAAGTTGGTCGTGCCATCGAGCGGGTCGATGATCCAGCGCGTATCGTCGTCGCCGCTCGCGCCGCTCTCTTCGGCGAGAATGGCATGATCGGGGTAGGCCTTGTGAATGACGGCTATGATTTCCCGTTCCGCTGCGTGATCGACTTCCGTGACGAAATCGTTGCGTCCCTTGGACGCCACTTGCAGGCTGTCAAGCCGCGACATGCTGCGAACGATGATCTCGCCGGCGCGGCGCGCCGCGCGTACGGCGATGTTGAGAAGGGGCTGCATGCAGTTGAGGATAGCATCCGTTGATCGCCATCGTACTTGTTGAACCCTCGCACCCGGGCAATATCGGGGCTGCCGCGCGCGCCATGAAGAACATGGCGCTTGAGAATCTAGTGCTGGTGCGGCCAAAACTCTTTCCACACCCGGAGGCGACGGCGCGCGCATCGGGCGCGGATGATGTGCTCGAAAAAGCCCGCGTGGTTGGCTCGCTGGCCGAGGCGCTCGTGGGCTGCGGCTTCATCGCAGCTACGACCTCACGTCATCGCGATCGTAATTTCCGCATTATCGATGCGCGTGAAGCCGCCACACGTATCATCGGCGAGGCGGCTCGAGCGCCCGTGGCGCTGATTTTCGGCGCCGAGCGCACGGGACTGACCAATGCAGAGCTTGAGGCTGCGCACATGCTGGTCCGGATTCCTGCGCATGAGAGTTATTTGTCGCTCAATCTTGCAATGGCAGTGCAGATCATGGCGTACGAGCTTTTCTGTGCAAGCGGTGCGGCGGCGCCGATTGAGCTGCCGGCCGTACCGCTTGCCAGCGCTGCGCAACTTGCGCTTCTGTACGAACACTGGGAAAGCGTACTCGGGGAAGTCGATTTTAGGGACCGCACTCAAAGCGGCACTCATTTGATGGGACGCCTGCGCCGGCTCATGCAAAGAGCCGAGCCGGACGTGAATGAGGTGAATATCCTGCGCGGCTTTCTCACCGCTGTGCAAAAGCGCCGTAGACCAGCCGGGCCACGCTCGTGAGGAGTCTTGCGCCGGTGTACTTTGACTATGCGGCGACGACGCCGGTCGACCCGCTCGTTGCGGCAGCCATGATTGAATGCCTGGGTGCAGAAGGGGATTTCGCTAACCCGTCCTCCGCGAGCCACGCTCTCGGCCGGCGCGCCCACGCGCACGTTGAGCGCGCGCGTGCGGCGGTCGCGGCGCTCATCGGTGCCGCAGCGTCCGAGATCGTGTTCACCTCCGGGGCGACCGAATCGAACAACCTCGCCATCCTCGGGGCTGCGCGCGCCAACGCCGAGCATGGCCGCCATATCGTCACGTCGCGCATCGAACACCGCGCCGTCCTCGATCCCTGCCGACGCCTCGAGAAGGAAGGATTTTCAGTCACCTACGTTGAGCCCGACCGCGACGGATGGATCGCTCCTGATGCCGTGGCGGCCGCGTTGCGCCCCGACACCGTGCTCGTGAGCCTCATGCAAGTGAATAACGAATTGGGCGTGATCTATGACATTGCGACGATTGGTGCGCTGTGCCGCGCTCGCGGCATTGTGCTGCACACCGATGCCGCGCAGGCGGCGGGCAAAGTCGCCATCGACGTGCGCGCTTTGTCGGTCGATTTTTTGAGTATCACGGCGCACAAGTTCTACGGGCCCAAAGGAATAGGTGCGCTTTATGTGCGTGCGGCAAGTCGCGGCCGATTGATGCCCTTGAGCTTTGGCGGCGGCCAGGAGCGCGGTTTGCGCCCCGGTACCCTCGCCACTCATCAGATCGTGGGATTGGGCGTCGCAAGCACGCTGGCGCGCGAGCGCCTGGGCGAATCCGCCCATCGCAAGCAACTGCAGGATCGGCTTTGGCGCGGCATTTCGCCTCTGGCAGGCGTGCATTTGAATGCGGCTCGCGCAGCGCGTATCCCGGATATCCTTTCGATATCGATTGAGGGGGTGGAAGGGGAGAGCCTCATTGCTGGTCTCACGGAGCTCGCCCTCGCCGCCGGCTCAGCCTGCAGCTCGGCGAGCGGTGAGCCCTCATATGTGCTGCGGGCGCTCGGTTGCACGAGCGCGCTGGCACAAAGCACGCTTCGCTTCAGCATCGGAGCCGGCACGACGGTCGAGGACGTGGACCGCGCGATCTTCGCCGTCGGCCGCGAGGTGCAGCGCCTGCGGAACGTGTCTCCTGCATTATCGGCGAAAGTAAGTGCTATTAGCGCGAAAAGTGGCTTATGTTCCCCGATAATCGAGGAAGACGCGCTGAGCCCGGTCGTGCGGGCCCTGTTCAATCGTCTGCCGAGTGCCGGCACTCTTGCGACACTGCCGGGCGTGATCTCGGGCGAAGCGGGCAGCGTCGAGCAGGGAGCTTGGGTGCGATTTCATTTACAGATCGAGCACGGGGTTGTGATCGCCGCACGTTTCCAGGCCTACGGTTGCCCGCATACTCTGGCCGTGAGCGCATGGCTTACCGAGCAGCTGCCAGGTCGCAAGCTGTCTGATTTATCGATTGGCGAGCCATCCGACTGGGCACGCGCGCTGTCGGTGCCGATCGAGAAACTCGGTCGGCTGCTCGTGGTCGAAGATGCATTGCAAGCAACTATTACGCCACAGTCCTAATCCAGCGTAGAATGCCCAAACGGACTTATTCCGAGCACGATGTCGATATCACTGACTGAATCCGCCGCACATCGAGTACAGAGCTTCTTAGTCGCTCGCGGCGCCGGTGTCGGCCTGCGTCTGGGTGTGCGCAAGACCGGATGTTCAGGATTTGCCTACGTGATCAACTACGCCGACGCTGCGCAACCCGACGACATCGTTTTCGAGGATCGCGGCGTGAAGGTGTTCGTCGATCCGGCGAGCCTCACACTCATCGATGGCACCATTATCGACTTCGTGAAGCAGGGCCTAAACGAGGCCTTTCGCTTCAAGAACCCCAACGTCACGGGCGAATGTGGCTGCGGGGAGAGCTTCAGCGTCTGAAGTCGGCCGGCGTGTTTGCCGCACGTCTTACCGGGAGTAGACTCACGCGCCTTGCCGGTTCCCCCGGCACACCGCTAATGTTGCGGGTTCCACGTGTTGCGGAGGTCTATTCGAATGGCGGTTGAGCGCACTCTTTCCATTGTGAAGCCTGATGGCGTCGAGCGTAACCTGATCGGTGAGGTCTACCGTCGCTTCGAGCAGGCGGGTCTGACTGTCATTGCCGCACGCATGACGCATCTATGCGAGCGGGAAGCGCGCGCCTTTTACGCCGTGCACAAAGAGCGCCCGTTTTATGCGGATCTCGTGCGCTATATGACCTCGGGTCCGGTCGTCATCCAGGTGCTATCCGGCGAGGGCGCAATCGCCCGTAACCGCGACATCATGGGCGCGACCGATCCGAAGAAGGCGGTCAAGGGCACGATTCGCGCCGATTTGGCCCAGAGCATCGAGCGCAATGTCGTGCATGGCTCGGATGCGCCCGAGACGGCGGCGAACGAGATTGCGTTCTTTTTCAGGACCACTGAGCTGCACCCGCGCAATTAATTCCAGTGCTGAGTTCCCTGTCCATGATCTCCCCCCAACCCGCCGAGCGAGTGAATCTCTTCGGGCTTGAGAGAACGGCGCTTGAGGCCTTGGTGCAGGATATGGGCAGCAAGCCGTTT
>DATCBZ010000179.1:0-2384 GCA_036511555.1 Steroidobacteraceae bacterium | reverse complement strand
GACAAACGGGCTGCGGTTGTCCACTGACCATGCACCGACCGCCGTGCGCGGTTAAATGCGCTCGCAGCGTCAAGTGCGGCACGGCGCTCTTAAGGCGCTGCGAAAAGACGCAGGCTCAGACCTCGGCCGCGTCGCGCTCGGCAGCGCTGCGCTGCATGCGTTGCATGATGCCGGCCATCAAAAGACCGCCTTCATAGAGCAGATACATCGGCACGGCCATGACGCATTGCGAGAGCGCATCGGGCGGCGTCAGGATTGCGGCGATAATGAAAATCGCAATGAGCACGTAGCCGCGGTTCGCCTTCAATTTCTCAAGCTTCACGAGCCTGGTCAGAACCAACAGCACGACAGCGACCGGCACTTCAAAGGCGACGCCGAACGCCAGGAACATCGTCAGTGCAAAATCCATGTAGCTTGTGATGTCGGTCATCATCGACACGCCCTTCGGCGTCGTGCTCGTAAAGAATGCAAACACCATTGGAAACACGACGGCGTAGGCAAACACGACGCCGGCATAGAACAGCACGATCGATGAGACCATAAGTGGAATTGCGAAGCGCTTCTCGCGCCGATACAGCCCCGGTCCAACAAATGCCCACACCTGATAGAGCACGTACGGCATCGCGATAAAGAGCGCGACGAAGAATGAAAGCTTGAACGGTGTCGTGAACGGCGTCATCACGCCCGTGGCGATCAGCGTGCCGCCCTTGGGAAGTTTGTCGAGCAGCGGCTGCGCGATGAAGGTGAAGATCTGATTGGAGTAGTAGGCGCAGGGAATGAACAGCAGACCAACCACAGCAAGCGCACGGATGAGCCGCGAACGCAGCTCAAGCAGATGCGAGATCAGCGTCCCCTCGGCGAGTGTTTCAGGCTCCTCGCTCATCGGACGGCGGATTCGGGGTGGCGGAATATTCGGTAACGACCGGGTGTGAAGCCACGGGAGGCGTCGGGGATGCTGGCGGCGCCGGGTCGACTACCGGACGCTGCATGTTGTTGGCTTCCTCTTCGAGCTGGTCGCGGAACTGCCGCGCCATGGCGCGTGCGTTGCCGAGCCAGCGGCCGACTAGCGCCGCGACCTGCGGCAGCTTGTGGGGGCCCAAAACGACGAGCGCGACCACAAAGATGATCAAGAGCTCGGGAAAGCGACCCTCGAACATGACAGCGGTCTTTAAAAAGCGGGCGCGCGGCTCAGACCGGACGATCGGGCTTGTCGGCCGCCTCGCGCGCTCTTGCGTCGGTGAACTCGGCGTCCGGGCGCTGCGGCGGAATCTGCTTGGCGGTCGCTTCGGCATCGCCCTCGTTCACCGACTGCTTGAAGCCACGCACCGCTGCACCCAGGTCAGAACCGATCGTGCGCAGCTTTTTCGCCCCGAATACCAACAGGACGACGAGCAGGACGACGATCAAATGCTTCATTTCGAACATGGACTTAGGCTCCCTCTCAGGGGGTCAACGTGACGAGCATGATAGGCCAAAAGCCGCTCCGGACCGAGAAAGTTATGTCCCAAAGCGCGACGGCATCACCGTTCGGCCGCCCTCAGGTCTCGAGCCAGAACGTCACCGGACCGTCATTGATCAGCGACAGGTGCATATGGGCCCCGAACTCGCCAGTGGCAACGGGCTCGTGCGCGCGCGCCGCCCGCTGCACGAGGTAGGCGAAGAGGCGCCGCGCCTCCTCAGGCGCTGCAGCGGTACTGAATCCAGGACGCATCCCTTGAGCGGTATCCGCCGCGAGGGTGAATTGCGGAACGAGGAGCAGAGCGCCCTTGACGGCGCGCAGGTCGAGGTTCATGCGGCCCGAGGCGTCCGCGAAGATGCGATAGCCGAGCAGGCGTTGCAGGAGCCGCTCGGCATCGGCTGCCTGATCGGTGCGCGTTACGCCCACAAGTGCCGCAATACCGTGCTCGATCGAGCCCACAACGCGCTCATCGATCCGCACTTCGGCGCGGCTGACTCGTTGGATGAGAGCGATCATCTGGGCCTATTCTGGCATTTGCGCGCGTGACTCCTTAAGATTCGGTGCCGATTTGTGAGCCACGCGGAGAAGAATCATGGGGTCTCGGATGCGTTCGGGCGCGCTAAGCGCCGCGCTGGTCTTTGGTGCGCTCGCAAGCTTGAGCCTGCAAGCCCAGGAGGCCGTGGCGAAGGCCGACCCCGTGCACGGCAAAGCGATCTCCTACACGTGCCTGGGTTGCCACGGCGTGCCCGGGTACAAAAACGCGTATCCGAACTACAGCGTTCCGGAGCTCAAGGGGCAGCATCCGGAGTACCTCGTTTCCGCCTTGAAAGAGTACAAGAGCGGCGCGCGCTCGCACATCACGATGCATTCGCAGGCCGAAGAGCTCTCTGAGCAGGACATGACGGATATCGCCGCCTATTTTGCT
>DATCBZ010000178.1:0-3279 GCA_036511555.1 Steroidobacteraceae bacterium | reverse complement strand
TCGCTCTCAAAGGTGTGCCGATGTTGGCGCGCACTGCGAGCCTGATTGCGCATCTGCTCGAAGAGCAGCAACGGCCCATTGGCTTTGCGCTGACAAATGCCGGGGCAGCGGCGATCAAGTACGACGGCCCGGCTCCGCCGGGGTTCACCTCGAGCAATGACTAACGCGATGTCGCGCAGGCCCGCCTCATGATGCAAGCGCTCAAAGGTATTCGCGTAGTTGACCAGGGAACGTTCATCACCGGTCCGTGCGCGGCGATGATGCTCGCTGATCTGGGCGCGGACGTGATCAAGATCGAAAGTCTCGAGGGCGATCCGTACCGGAGCTATCAAAGCGGCCGCTACTCGCCGCACTTCCAAGCCTACAACCGCAACAAACGCGGCGTGGCGCTCGATCTGAAGCTCGATGCCGATCGCGGATTGTTTGATGCTCTGGTGCGCGAAGCCGATGTCTATATTCAGAACTTTCGACCGGGCACGGCGCAACGCCTGGGCGCCAGCGTCGAAAGACTGCACGAACTAAATCCCAAGCTCATCTATTGCTCCATCAGCGGCTTCGGTGCAAATGGTCCTTATGTGGAACGCCCGAGCTACGATTCGGTCGCCCAGGCGCTGAGCGGCTTCTTAAGCGTTGTCGTGGATCCGGAGCGGCCACGGTTCATGGGGCCGGCTTTGGCCGATGCGATCACCGGTATCTACGCGGCCTACGGGATTATGGGTGCGCTGCTGGAGCGCGTGCGCAGCGGACGAGGGCGATTGGTGGAAGTCTCGATGCTCGAGGCGATGACCCACTTCGCCGTCGAACCGTTCGCAGCATTCTTTGCGCTTGGCGACGTACCGCGCTCGAGCGATCGTCCACGCCTTGCGCAAGCCTACATTTTGCGCACTGCCGACGCACAGCTTCTGGCGATTCATCTGTCTTCGCTCGAGAAGTTCTGGACCGGCTTACTGAGCGCGCTTGACGCGCCCGAGTTTGCTCAGGATCGGCGCTTCAACTCACGGCAGGGGCGTATCGAACAATACGAGGCGCTCGGCACCGAGCTTGATGCGCTGTTCCGCAAGCGGCCCCTGACCGAGTGGATTGAACGACTCGGACGCCACGATGTGCCTTTCGCCCCCATCAATTCCGTCGACGCGGTGGTGAAGGATCCGCAGGTGGAGCATCTGCAGATCGTGGTTCCGGTGGTCGACGCCATCGAAGGCGGGCGGCAGGCGATAAGGCCGGCCGTGCAGTTTGACGGGCAGCGCGCACCGCATGTGCGGGCCGCACCGCTTCTCGATCAGCACGGCGGGAATATTCGCGCCGCATTGGCACAAGACCCTCGCTGGCCAGAGCGCAGCTGAAGGAACGTCAATGCTCTTTCCCACTACGCTCGTTGGCAGCTACCCACAGCCCGAATGGTTGATCGACCGTGCCAAGCTTGCCGGGCGTTTTCCGCCGCGCGTACGCGCGCGTGAGCTTTGGCGAATCTCCCCACCGCTACTCGCCGAAGCGCAGGACGATGCGACCATCATTGCGATACGCGCACAGGTAGAGGCGGGAATCGACATCATCACCGACGGTGAGATTCGGCGCGAGAGCTACTCCAACCACTTCGCGACTGCGCTCGCCGGCGTCGATATCGACAATCCGGGCGCGGCGCTTGATCGCAGCGGGCATTCGAACCCCGTGCCTCGAGTCGTCGGCACCATCCGCCGCCGCCACGCCGTGACCGTTCGTGATCTCGAATTTTTGAAACGGCACACCGATCGCCCGGTAAAAATTACCGTGCCCGGGCCCTTCACCATGTCGCAACAGGCGCAGGTCGACTTTTACGGCGGCAGTCGCGAGCTTGCGGCCGAGGACTATGCGGTCGCACTCAATGAGGAGATTACGGATCTGTTTGCTGCCGGCGCGGACATCGTGCAGGTCGACGAGCCGTACATGCAGGCGCGTGCCGATGAGGCGCGCGCCTACGGATTAAAGGCGTTGAATCACGCACTCGCGGGTGTCAAGGGCACAACTGCCGTGCACATCTGCTTCGGCTACGCCGCGATCATCCACGAACGGCCTGCCGGTTATTCGTTCCTGCCCGAGTTGAAGCAATGCAGCTGCGATGTGATCTCCATTGAAACCGCACAGTCGAAACTTGATTGCGCGGTGCTGCAGGGACTTGCCGGCAAGAAGATCATGCTCGGTGTCATCGATCTTTCCGACATGAAGGTGGAGAGCGCGCATGAAGTTGCCGCGCGCATCCGCCGTGCGCTGCCGTTTATTGCGGCGCAAAACATCATCTTGGCGCCCGACTGCGGCATGAAATATCTACCGCGTGACGTAGCGTTCGGAAAGTTGCGGGCGATGGTTGAGGGCGCCCGCTTAATGCGTGCGGAGCTACAGAACAAAAAAGACTAGATGCATTTAAACCAATTTGAGGAGAGGGGCAATGCGTATCAGGGGAATGTGTTTAACCGGCGCCGCACTTGTAGTGCTCGCTATTACCACTCTGCTTCAGACACCGGCGCTGGCTGCCGATACCGGACCGAGCGCGGCCAACACTGAGCTTGCAGAAGTAGTGGTGACCGCGCGTCGGCGCGATGAGTCATACCGCGACGTTCCGATCACCGTCGATGTATTTACGGAAGAGCAGATTGCGGCGGCGGGCATCGAACGCCCTGCGGATTTCATCGCCCTGACGCCCAACATGCAGCTCGTGCAGACGCAAAATGTCGGCAACGCGTTCGTCGTAGTCCGCGGTGTCTCGCAAGCGCGTAACAGCGAGCCTTCGGTCGCCGTGCTGGTAGATGGGGTTCTGGAAACAAACCCCTCCGAGTTCAACCAGCAATTGTACGACGTGCAGCAGATCGAGGTCTTGAAGGGACCGCAGGGCGCGCTCTACGGCCGCGATGCGATAGGCGGCGCCATCATCATCCGCACCAAGCCGCCGAGTGATCACCTTGAAGGCAGCGTCAAGCTTGGCATCCAGAACGGTCCAGGCGAGGAAGCGCAGGCGAGCCTCAGCGGGCCGCTCGGGGATTCGAACACCCTGAAATTCCGCGTCTCAGGCTCGTATTTTGATACCGCCGGCTACATTCCAAACGAGTTCTTGCATGACAAGGCCGATCCCTATCGTGACCTCGCCGGGCGAGCGCGGCTCCTCTGGACGCCCACCGATCAATTCACGGCGGATGTGCGCGTCGCGGCTTCCCATACGGCGACCCAGGCGTTCTACTTCACAGTTCCACGTGCCGACCCGAATAACATTTTCAGCTTCTTCAATGACGCCAACGACACGAGCGTGCC
>DATCBZ010000177.1:0-3814 GCA_036511555.1 Steroidobacteraceae bacterium | reverse complement strand
CCGGACCCGTGGCCACCTCTTCAAGTTCGCAGCGGCCTCCGGCGGAGAGCACGGTCGCAAACGTGCGCGCTCCTGCAATTTGCCAGCCGGGCACTTGTTTGCGAACGCGGCGCACTACGTAGTTGACGATCCAGGACTTCGGGAAACCCAACAAGTCACCAACTGCGGTGACGATAACGATGCGCACCTTGGTACGCGCTACCACCTTTTGCAGGACGTGAGCGAAGTTCTCGAGAACGACAATCGCCTCCGCGCCAGAGTCCCGCAGCTGATGCTCAAGCTCAGGGGGCGTGTAAAGAGGATTGGTATTCACCACAATAAGGCCGGCACGCAGGGCCGCGAATATCACTATCGGATACTGCAGCAGATTTGGCAGCATGATGGCGACGCGATCGCCTTTTTTCAGGCCAGCCTCTTTTTGCATCCACGCGGCAAGATCGCGTGAACGTTTTTCGAGTTCCCCGTAGCTCATGCTGCGGCCCATCTGCACGTAAGCTGTGTCGTTGGCAAATCGGTGAAAGCTCAATGTCGCAATTTCATTGAGCGAGCGGAACTCACGGACATCGACCTCAGCAGGCACGCCGGGCGGATACGACTTCAGCCAGATTTTGTCCATGAATGTATCAATGTGGATGAAGTAGAGGGACAAGCTGCGGCCAGACAGTGTTGAGCATGAGCGGAGCGCCACGTGCGTTTGGGTGCAGACCATCCGCCTGCACCAGGTCTGGGTGCAGAGCGACTGACTCCAGCAGGAAGGGTACAAAGGGCACGTGATCCTGCTCAGCGATGTCCGAGAACATTTGACGGAAATCGTTTGCGTAGCGTGGGCCGTAGTTGGGCGGCAGCCGCATGCCGAGCAGTAACACGCGTGCGCCGCCCGCCCGCGCGATTGCGACCATCTTTGCCAAGTTGGCACGTGTTCCGGGTATTGGCAGGCCGCGTAGCCCGTCATTGGCGCCAAGCTCGAGAATGACGAGCGAAGGCTTATGCAACTGCAGCGCGCGCGGCAGTCGCTCGAGTCCGCCGCCTGTGGTTTCGCCGCTCACGCTGGCATTGACCACAGGGGTTCCGTACCCTTGCGTTTTCAGCCGTTGTTGCAGCAGCGGCACCCAACCTTCATCCGGGTGCAGGCCGTAACCTGCGCTCAGACTGTCACCGAACACTAGGATGGGCGGGCCTTGCGTGGCCGCTGCGCCCTGGACCCCAATGAGCCAAAACCCTATGCCAAGCGCCCAGGCGCAGATTACTCGCGATAGCGTTCTCAAGACCGATCACCTCACAAAGCAGGTTACCAGTCCGGAAGGACCGTTGACCATTGTGGATGATGTGTCGCTCGACATCGCGGCGGGTGAATCGGTCGCGATCGTTGGCGCCTCGGGTGCCGGAAAGTCCACTCTGCTTGCGCTGCTTGCCGGCCTGGATACACCCACTTCAGGCAAGGTCTGGCTCGCGGGTGCTGATCTCACCATCCTTGATGAGGACGGGCGCGCGCGGCTGCGCGCGCAGCGCGTGGGATTCGTGTTTCAGGCCTTTCACTTGGTGCCTGCGCTTACGGCTCTCGAAAACGTGATGCTGCCCCTGGAGCTCGCCGGGCGTGACGATGCGCGTGGCGCCGCACGTGCGGCGCTCGAACGCGTGGGCTTAGGAACGCGCGTCAGTCACTACCCGCGCCAACTCTCCGGCGGAGAGCAACAGCGCGTCGCACTTGCCCGGGCATTCGTTATGGCCCCAGCCGTGCTGTTCGCCGACGAGCCAACCGGCAACCTCGATACGACAACCGGCGAGCGAGTCGGGACGCTGCTCTTCGAGCTTAACGCGCAAACCCACACCACATTGATCCTGGTCACACACGAACAGAACCTTGCCGCACGCTGCCAGCGTACCTTACGTATGGAAGCCGGGCGGCTCGTGTAACGCATGCGCGCGTTTTCACTCGCGGTACGAATGTTGGTGCGGGAATGGCGCTCGGGAGAGCTGGGTGTGTTGTTGCTGGCGTTAACGGTCGCCGTTGCGTCTCTCACCGGTGTCGGTTTCCTCGTGAACCGAATTGGGGCGGCGGTTGATTTGCAGGCAACGGAGGTTCTTGCCGCAGACGTGCGTTTGGGTTCGCCGCAGCCAATATCACAAGCATCTCTGGATGAGGCGGTGCGGCGCGGCTTACACGCGGTGCGCAGCACCCGACTTCTGAGCGTCGTATTTCAGGGTGACCAAAGTCAGCTCACGAACATTCACGCCGTTGGCCCCGGCTATCCCTTGCGTGGGCATGTACTCGTTGCGAGCACGCCGTTCGCGAAGGGCGAGGCAATTACGGGGATTCCGGCAAAGGGTGAGGTTTGGCCCGACTCGCGGCTGCTTGCAGCGACCGGTGGATCGGTGGGATCGATGCTGGCAATCGGCTCGGGCACTTTTCGCGTCAGCCGGGTACTGATCTCGCTGCCCGACCAAGGAGGTACCTTTGCGGAGCTTGCGCCTAGTCTCCTGATGAACATCCAGGACCTGCCGGCGACCCAGCTCATCCAACCGGGTAGTCGTGTGAGTTACAGCCTATTGTTTGCAGGCCCGCGCGAGCGGATCGATGACTTCAAGCCATGGCTGCTTCTCAACAAGAAGCCCGCCGAGCGCTTGCGCGATATCCGCGATGCGAGCCCGCAGATCAAAAGCGCAACCGAACGCGCCGGGCGCTTCCTAAGCCTCGCAAGTCTCGTGAGCGTGCTTTTATGTGCGATCGCGGTTGCGATGTCGGCACGCCGTTACGTGCACCGGCGCCTCGACGTCGTCGCCCTGATGAAGACTCTCGGCGCGACGAGCGGGTTCACGTTGAGCGTGAGCCTGCTGCAACTTCTTGCTATCGCCTGCGTCGCGGCCATTATCGGTTCAGCCGTCGGCTTTATCGCACAGGAATGGTTGCTGCGGGCGCTGCGGGGCCTATTTAACGCCGAACTGCCACCGCCAAATCTGCTGCCGATCGTTCTTGGATTCGTGACGGCGATTGCCCTGCTTGTCGGCTTCGCATTGCCTTCACTGTTGCAGCTGGCACGTGTTCCGACCATTCGCGTGCTGCGCCGCGATGTTGGGCCTGCGCCGCTCCTGGTGGTGCTCGCTTTTGGACCCGCGGTCGCCGTCATCGCCTTTCTCATTTACTCGGTGGTAAGGGAGATAAAGCTGTTTCTGGATTTTACCTTGGGACTCGCAGCATTCGTCACACTGGAGGCGTGCGCGGGTTGGCTCCTCGTGTATTTGGCCGGCCGCCTGCGAGGCAGCGTCGGTGTCGCCTGGCGCTATGGGGTCGCAAATCTAAGCCGCCGGCGCGCCGAGAGCGTTCTGCAAATCGTCGCGTTCGGCACCGGCATCATGGTGCTCCTGCTGTTGAGCATCGTGCGCAATCACGTCCAGGACAGTTGGCGTCACAGTCTGCCCGAAGATTTGCCGAATTATTTCTTCATCAATATTCCACCCGCAGACCGCGACGCCTTCGTGAACTTCCTGAATGAACGCGGCGCACAAACCTCGCGAGTCCTGCCGATGATCCGTGGACGCCTGACGGCCATCAATGATCGTCCGATAGAGGGTGCACAGTCTGCCGGCGATACTGAGAACTTTGCCAGCCGCGAACAGAATCTCACCTGGGAGAGTGAATTGGGGGCAGACAACAGCCTGGTCGCAGGCCGCTGGTGGACGCGCGCCGATTTCGGCAAGCCGCTGGTGTCGCTCGCCACGGAATTTCAGGACTCCCTGCATGTGCGCGTGGGCGATCGGCTCACTTTTGATATCGCCGGGGAGAGTATCACCGCGATCGTCGGCAGCATCCGCAAGG
>DATCBZ010000176.1:0-2560 GCA_036511555.1 Steroidobacteraceae bacterium | reverse complement strand
ATCGGCAAGGTAGACGAGATCGCAGTGCAGGAGCAGCGTCGTGCCGATTCCGACAGCCGCACCGTTGACCGCCGCCACGATGGGCTTTTCGCAGTCCACCACTGCCTGCATGAAGCGAAAAACCGGCGAATCGAAATTCGCGGGCGGGCGCTGCATGAAGTCTTCAAGATCGTTGCCGGCCGTAAACACGCCCGGCTGTCCCGTGATGAGTAACGCACAGACAGTCCCGTCAGCGCCCGCCGCATGCACCGCGTCGGACATCATGCGGTACATGGCGGCTGTCAGCGCATTCTTCTTTTCGGGGCGCGCGATCTCGATGATCGCGACGGCATCGACGCTGCTCGCTTTAATATGCATGTTGTGTGTTCGAACGTGGAGTCAAGAAAGTTCGTCGCAGCAGGTAAGCCTAATGCCGAATGTTACGCACTCAGGATTTCGAAACAGTCACGCTATGTCGCCGATCCAGCCCAAGAATAACCCGTTGCAGCGTTTCAGCGCCGACATCCCGCGCGCCAAGGTCATCGGCGTCGGAATCGTATTCCTTTGGTTCCTGCTGGGTGGTATCGCGCATTTCGCACTGCAGGATCTGGAGGTGCATCTGGTACCGCCCTACATTGCCTGGCCGCGCGCCGCGGTACAGGTGAGCGGCGTATTCGAGCTCCTGGGCGCACTCGGACTTCTCTACCCGGCGACGCGGCGCCAGGCCGGCTGGGGTCTTTTTGCGCTGACGGTCGCGGTGACACCGGTGCATATCTACATGCTGCAACACCCCGAGTTTTTTTCGGTGCCGTACTGGGCGCTGGTGCTGCGCCTGCCATTACAGGCTGCGCTCTTGGCACTCATTCTCTGGAGCACGGCAGGGGCGGTACGCAAGGAAGCAACCCCCAGACAATAGCAGCGATGTCCCCTTGCGCATCCCTATGCTGTGGCGCCCACCCGAGGCTGCGGCGCGCTTTAGCGCCGCTTAACTGTTGATCAAGGCCAAAGCCTCGCGCCCATTCGCCAAGCTCGGCGGCGATCTGATCCAAGGTAACGATGCGGATTCCGCGGTCGACAACGGCGAAACGCTGAGCAAACGCCTGCGCGATGCGGCCCACCCGAAGGCCGTCAATGGCCGAGCCGATGTAACTCTCGCGCGGTCTACCGCTTTCAAGTGCAAGTGCGTACAAAGTAGCCAGATCGTCCGCGTGCACGAGCGGCCAGCGAACATCCTCGCTCGCCACCACGCGGATCGGGCGACCGGCGATGGCATCGCGCGCAAAGCCGCCGAAGACGCCGCCCGCTGCCTCATACACCATCGCCGGATGCACGACGACCGGCTCAATTCCGGAAGCATCCAGAATTCGCTGCAGATGTCCGCGCCACCAGGCATCTGCGGCGAGAGGCTTCAACGCGGTGGCTTCGGTCGCGACGGCATTGCCTGTTTCGCCAAAGAGCCAGCAGCCGCCGGTGTAGATGAAGCGCGTCTTTCGCGATTGCTTTTCAAGAAGCGGCAGCAGAGCTTCCAGAAGAGCGCGGTCGATCGCGGCGACCCGGTCACTGAAATCCGAAGCCGCATGAATGACCCCACCCAACGGCGGCAGGGCGCCGAGCCACTCGTGCGGCCGTTCGATATCGCCACTCAAGGGCTGCGCGCCGAGCTTTGTCACTTTTTCAGACGCAGCGTTCGAGCGCGCAAGCGCAATGACTTCGTGTCCGCGCATGACCAGCGCGCGCAATACCGGAGTCCCGATAGAACCTGTACCACCCAACACCAGAACGCGCACCGATCCGTCTCCTATATTCAATTGACCCGACTGACTGCGGCCAGACTGCAGCAAGTTACGAGGCGCAGAGTTGCAAAGTAGGTCAGTCGAAGTCGCGTGGCAGTAGGATAGTTCAGGACGCGGTCGGGCGCGTCGATACACCAGGAGCCGAGACGACGGGGCGGAAAGGCTCGCACGCGAAGCGCTATTAAATTATTATTTCAGGCAGGCGTGAATGCCGACCACGTAAAAGCGCGCTTCAGCCAAAGAAAGCCAGGACATCTTGCTGCCGAACGACGTCGCGCAGCGCATCTAGCACAGCTGCGGCAGCACCATTTCTGAAGGGTATCTCGCAGCAATAATTCGGGATGGCGCGAGGCATCCGAACGCCCGCTGCAACGGCAAGCTCCTAAGCCTGCTGGGCCGCGCCGATTGACCTGCCCGCGCCCATCCGCTCGCGCACGGGCGGCAAGGACCCAAGGAGGCCGCGAGGCAGCCTCCTTGTGATGTGCAGCGAGGGCGCCTGTCAGTGAGGAACGACGACGACGGTGCTGCCGGTTTTCCCCGTTTTGCCAGTGTCGCCCGTCGCTCCGGTATCGCCGGTGGCGCCAGTGTTGCCGGTGCTACCCGTATCGCCCGTCGCGCCGGCGTTACCGGTATTGCCGGTGTTGCCCGCGTTTCCCTGCGCACCGGTGTTGCCGGTATCACCGGTTGCACCCGTGCTGCCGGTGCTGCCCATGCTGCCGGTGTCACCCGTCGCTCCGGTATTGCCCGTGCTGCCCGTTGAGCCGGCGTTGCCGGTGGCGCCGGTATTG
>DATCBZ010000175.1:0-7354 GCA_036511555.1 Steroidobacteraceae bacterium | reverse complement strand
ATCCGGTGCCGATGCGCTCTTTGTGACGGAAGTGTATGCCGCGGGCGAAGCACCGATCGCCGGCGCCGACGGTCGCGCCATTTGTCGTGCGGTCAGAAGCCGCGGGCAGCTTGAGCCCGTGTTCGTCGAGCGGGTGGAGGATCTCGCGGCCGCAGTGCGCGACCTTTTGCGCGCCGGGGATCTTCTCGTCACCATGGGTGCCGGCAACATGAACGTGGTATCGCACGGCTTGCCCGCGCAGCTGGCGCGTCTTGCTCCGGTACCGAGCACACGCCGGAGGTCCTCGTGATGGCGGTCGCTCCGGAGTTCATGCCTCGTGTGCGTCGCGCCGAATCCATGAGCCGGCACACCTCCTGGCACGTCGGCGGTCCGGCTGAAGTGTTCTTCAATCCGCGCGACCGCAAGGATCTGGCCGCGTTTCTGCGCAGCCTGCCTGCCGACGTTCCCATCCATTGGATCGGCCTTGGCAGCAACGTGCTGGTGCGCGACGGCGGCCTTCGCGGCGTGGTCATTGCCACCTACGGTGCGCTTGAGCGCCTCGAGCGGGTCTCCGAGACCGTGGTATTTGCCGAGGCGGGAGTAGCCTGCGCGCGCATCGCCAAACAGTGCATCCGCTGGGGCCTGGGTCCGGCTGAGTTTCTGGCGGGCATTCCCGGCACGCTCGGCGGGGCGCTGGCGATGAATGCCGGCGCATTCGGCGGGGAGACCTGGCAGCACGTGGTTGATGTGCAGACCATCGATCGGCGCGGCGTCGAGCACCTGCGGCCCGCGACCGAGTTCAAGGTCGGCTATCGCAGCGTCGATGCACCCGCGCAGGATGAAGGGTTCCTGGGCGCGCGGCTCTTCTTTGAGAAGCGGCCCGGCGCGAACGACGCCGACGTGCGCGCGCTCCTGGCGCGGCGCAAGGAAACCCAACCGATCGGTCAATGGAGCTGCGGCTCGGTGTTCACCAATCCGCCCGGCGATCACGCCGCGCGTCTCATCGAGGCCTCCGGACTCAAAGGCTTTCGCATCGGCGATGCGGCGGTCTCGCAAAAGCACGCGAACTTCATCGTCAACTATGGAGCGGCCTCCGCGGCCGACGTCGAGCGCTTGATGGAGCACGTGCGCACAACGGTTGCGCGCCTGCACGGGGTCACGCTGTCCCCTGAAGTGCGCATTCTCGGCGAGCGCACCTGATGCATCTGTCCTACGACCCGGCGACCCTGCGGCGCGTCAAAGACGCGCGCGACTTCGGTCGCGTGGCAGTCCTACTGGGCGGCGACTCGAGCGAGCGGGAGATCTCGCTCCTCTCGGGCAATGCCGTGCTCGCAGGACTCGTGCGCCGCAGTGTCGATGCGCACGCGTTCGACCCCAAGGAGCGTGCGCTCAGCGAGCTCGTCGATAAAGGCTTCGATCGGGTGTGGATTGCGCTGCATGGCCCGGGCGGTGAGGACGGCACGGTGCAGGGCGCGCTCGAATTCATGGGCGTGCCCTACACCGGCAGCGGCGTCATGGGCTCGGCGATCGGCATGGACAAGCTTGCGACCAAACGTCTGGCGCAGTCGATCGGCGTTGCCACCGCGGATTTCGTGCTGCTGCACGGCCAGGATGATTTCGATGCTGCGCTGGAGCGCCTGGGCCTTCCGCTCATCGTCAAGCCGGCAACGCAGGGCTCAAGCGTCGGCATGACCAAAGTGGCGCGGGCCGAGGACTTGCCCGCGGCTTACGCCGCCGCCGCGAAGCTTGAGACCAGCGTGTTTGCCGAGCCGTGGATCACGGGCGGGGAGTACACCGTCGCCATCTTGAAGGAGCGCGCGCTGCCCTCGATCCGCATTGAAACCCCGCGCACCTTCTACGACTACGAGGCCAAATACTTCCGCAGCGACACACAGTATCTCGTGCCCTCGGGTCTTTCGGCCATGGCCGAGGAGCATCTGGCGAATCTGGCGCTTGCCGCATTCGGCGCCGTCGGCGCCAGCGGCTGGGGACGTGCGGATTTCATGATGGATGCGACCGGCCGGCCGCTCCTGCTCGAGGTCAACACCATTCCGGGCATGACCGATCACAGCCTCGTGCCCATGGCGGCGCGCGCCGTCGGCATCGACTTCGATGAGCTCGTCTGGCAGGTGCTCGAGACGAGCACGGCGCGCGTGCGGATTTAGGCCTATGAATATCTGGCAGCGACCCAAGAACCGACGCAAGCAAAATCAGCGCCGCCTGCGCCTGCCGGCCATCAATCTGCGTCGCTGGGGCATCGCCGCCGCAGTGGTGCTGGGCCTTGTGGCAGCCGTCGCGGCTGTCTCGCTGCTGCTTGATCAGCCGATTCAAAGAATATTGATCTCCGGCAGCTTTCAGCGCGTCTCGCCCGGAGACATCGAGCGCGCCGTCAAAGACAAAGCACGCAGCAAGGGCTTGGTGTCGGTGGATCTGGATGCGGTTCGCGCCGCCGTCGCCGCGATCCCCTGGGTCGATACGGTGAGCGTGCAGCGCGCCTGGCCGCGCGCACTCACGGTTACGGTGGTCGAGCAGGTCGCAGCCGCGCGCTGGGGCGAGAGCGGGCTTTTGAATACGCGCGGTGAGCTCTTTGCAAGCGAAGCGACGCACATTCCACCGGAGCTTGCGCGCCTGTCGGGACCACCCGGCACGCAAGGCGCGGTCGCGGCGCGCTATCTCGCCGCACAAGGCCGGCTCGTCGAAGCAGGCATGCATTTGACGGCGTTGCGGCTTGATGAGCGCGGCGCGTGGGAAATGGATCTGGCGGACGGCATCACGGTGCGCCTCGGCAGCCGCGAGGTCGATGAGCGCTTCGAGCGCTTCATGCTGACTGCGATGAAACTCATCACGCCGCGCGCGGATGAGATCGCCTACGTCGACATGCGCTACAGCAACGGCTTTGCGATTGGCTGGAAGGCGGGCGGCACGCGCCGCACGGGCGAGGACGGAGGCAAGGATGCCTAAGCGCTCCGACCGCAGTCTCATCGTGGGCCTTGATATCGGCACCTCAAAGGTGGTCGCGCTCGTGGGCGAGATCGGCGCCGATGGTGCTATTGAAGTGATCGGGCTCGGATCGCATCCCTCGCGCGGCCTTAAGAAAGGCGTGGTCGTCAATATTGAATCGACGGTGCAGTCGATCCAGCGCGCCGTGGAAGAAGCCGAGCTCATGGCCGGCTGCGAGATCCACTCGGTGTACGCAGGTATCGCCGGCAGCCACGTCAGGAGCTTGAACTCGCACGGCGTCGTTGCGATCCGCGACAAGGAAGTCACGCACGGCGATGTCGAGCACGTCATCGATGCCGCCAAGGCGGTCGCGATCCCCGCCGATCAGAAAATACTGCACGTGCTGCCGCAGGAATTCATCGTCGACGGTCAGGAAGGCATACGCGATCCGATCGGCATGTCCGGCGTGCGCCTGGAGGCCAAGGTGCACATCGTGACGGGCGCCGACAGCGCCGCGCAAAACATCGAGAAGTGCATTCAGCGCTGCGGTCTTACGGTGGAGGATGTGGTGCTCGAACAGCTGGCTTCCAGTTTCGCCGTGCTGACCGAGGATGAGAAGGAGCTCGGCGTGTGTCTCGTCGATATCGGCGGCGGCACCACCGACCTTGCCGTGTTTGCCAATGGCGCGATCCGCCACACGGCCGTCATTCCCATCGCGGGCGATCAGGTGACGAATGACATCGCGGTGTCCATGCGCACGCCGACGCAGTACGCCGAAGACATCAAGATCCGTTACGCCTGCGCGCTCTCGCAGTTGGCCAATCCCGACGAGAGCATCGAAGTCCCCAGCGTCGGCGAGCGACCGGCGCGCAGGCTTGCGCGGCAGACGCTCGCCGAGATCGTCGAGCCTCGCTATGAGGAGCTCTTTGGCCTCGTGCGCGAGGAGCTGCGCAGAAGCGGCTTCGAGGAGCTGATCGCCGCCGGCATCGTGCTGACGGGCGGCAGCGCCAAGATGGAAGGCGCAATCGAGCTTGCCGAGGAAGTCTTTCACGTGCCGGTGCGGCTGGGGATGCCGCAGCAGGTGCAGGGGCTCTCCGACGTCGTGCGCAATCCCATTTATTCCACGGGCATGGGGCTCCTCCTGTATGCCCGCGACAACGTTATGCCCGCAACGCGGGGCCGGGGACTGACGAGTGCGAAGGGCGCGCTCGATCGCATGCGCTCCTGGTTCCAGGGCAATTTTTGAGCTGACAGACCTAGGTAGTGCAAGAGAGAGAAGCTTCAACCGATCCCATTTCTTCTGATAGGAGCTAAAACAATGTTTGAACTGATGGACGCATACAGCCAAAGCGCGGTGATCAAAGTCATCGGCGTTGGCGGCGGCGGCGGCAACGCCGTCACCCATATGGTTTCGAGCGGCATCGACGGTGTCGATTTCATGTGCATCAATACTGATGCGCAGGCGCTCAAACACTCGAAGGTAAAAACCGCGCTGCAGATCGGCTGCAATATCACCAAAGGGCTGGGCGCGGGCGCCGATCCGGAAGTCGGACGGCAGGCGGCGATGGAGGATCGCGATCGCATCATTGAGCTCGTCGAAGGCTGCGACATGCTCTTTATCACCGCTGGCATGGGCGGCGGCACCGGCACGGGAGCAGCCCCGGTGGTGGCGCAGATCGCCAAAGAGCTGGGCATCTTGACGGTGGCCGTGGTGACGAAGCCCTTTGAGATGGAAGGCGGCAAGCGCTCGCTGATTGCCGATCACGGCATCGCGGAGCTTGGCAAGTTCTGCGATTCGCTCATCACGATTCCCAATCAGAAACTCCTGACGGTGCTCGGTCCGACGACGACGCTCCTGGATGCCTTCAAATCTGCCAATCAGGTGCTGCAGGGTGCCGTGCAGGGCATCGCGGAACTCATCACGCGGCCGGGACTCATCAATGTCGACTTCGCCGACGTGCGCACCGTGATGGCCGAGACCGGCATGGCCATGATGGGCTCCGGGTGCGCAAGCGGCGAGGGCCGCGCCCGCATCGCAGCAGAAGCTGCCGTGTCATCCCCGCTGCTCGAGGACATCAATCTCGCCGGCGCCCACGGCATTCTCGTGAATGTCACGGCGGGCATGGACCTCTCGATCGGGGAATTCCAGGAGGTCGGCCAGATCGTCAAGCAGTTTGCCTCCGAGGATGCGACCGTCGTGGTCGGCACGGTCATCGATCCGGAACTTGCCTCCGAGCTGCGGGTTACTGTCGTGGCGACGGGTTTGGGTCGTCCGGTGTCGGCGGCACGCAGCGCCATGCCGCGCGAGATGCCTTCGGTCCGGGCAGCGGCGGCGCCGCGTGAAGCACCGATGCGCGTGGTGCGGCGCGGTCCTTTGTCGAACAACGACTATGCGGCTCTGGATAAGCCCACGGTGCAGCGGCAGCGTGCCGTTGGCGACGGGCTACGGCACGAGTCCGAGCCCGAGGATCTGTTGGACATTCCAGCGTTCCTGCGGCGCCAGGCGGACTGAGCGTCCGCGTTGGAGTCGCATTTTAGGCTGTGATAGGTTAACGGACCTCAAGCCACAGGCTGGCAGCCGGCGCAAACGGGGTCGCGGTGAGCGCGACCCCGGGTCGGGATACAATTTAAGAGATGCCGGCGAAGCCCTATTATGGTTGGACAGCGAACGCTTAGGAATTCCATCCGGGCCACCGGAGTCGGGCTGCATACCGGCAAGAAAATCCTGATGACACTGCGTCCGGCGCCGCCGGACAGCGGCATCGTCTTTCGGCGTACGGATTTTGCCGAGCCCGTGGACATTCGCGCGCATGCCGAGAATGTCGGCGAAACGACCCTGGGCACGACGCTCGTGAAGAACGATGTGCGCGTCTCAACGGTCGAGCATTTGCTGTCGGCGTGTGCGGGCCTCGGGATCGATAATCTCACCGTGGAGGTGAGCGCGCCGGAAGTGCCGATCATGGACGGCAGCGCCGGGCCCTTCGTGTTCCTGTTGCAGTCGGCCGGCATCGAAGAGCAGCGCATCGCCAAGAAGTTCATTCGGGTGCGCAAGCGCATCCGCGTCGAGGAGGGCGACAAGTGGGCGCAGTTCGACCCGTTCGATGGCTTCAAGGTCAACTTTGAGATCGAGTTCAATCATCCGATCTTCAAGCGCCGCTCGCAGAAGGCGTCGATGGATTTCTCCACCACCTCGTTTTTGAAGGAAGTCAGCCGCGCCCGCACCTTCGGCTTCATCCGTGATATTGAAACTCTGCGCTCACAAAGCCTCGCGCTGGGGGGCAGTCTCGACAATTCGATCGTGCTCGATGACTTTCGCGTCCTGAATGAAGACGGACTGCGCTACGAGGATGAGTTCGTCAAGCACAAGATTCTGGATGCGATCGGCGACCTCTATCTTTTAGGGCACAGCCTGATCGGTGAATTCAGCGGACATAAGTCCGGGCACCGCTTGAACAATAAGCTCCTGCGCGCCTTGCTCGCGGATCGGGCCGCCTGGGAAGAGGTCGAGTTCGCATCGCCCGCGGACGCGCCGATCTCCTATGTTGAAACACCCGCTCTGCCGCCTGCCTAATCGCGCCAATTACTTCGGCAGCACCCGCACCGCAACCGCCCTGATGTGGGGATGAGCGCGCTTGAGGTCCGCTTCGATCTCGGCCACCGCGAAGCGCACGCGTGCCGACCACGCTGCGGATTCTGTAAAGATCACGAGCGTGTCGTGACGCTCCACCACTCCTGAGACGTGCTGCACAGCTTCGCGCGGCAGGTGCATCGCAAGCCAGCCCTTCCAACGCTCGTGCCGGGCCGCTTGCTCCGAAAGCCTTGCCAAGGCGGGGTGCGCGCGTGCCAGGAGATCTTTGACAGAATCAGCTCTTAGCCGCGGCCGTCGCAGTCGCGATGCATGACCCTTGTTTCGCCTGATTTTATTCGGCATATTGCCTTGCATAGAAACACACCCGCCCAAAAAGGCGGGAACGCGAAAAACGAACGGTCGGATGCGGGACTTATGAAAGCCGGGTTGCCAGCTTCACGCAAGCCTTTTGCACGTACGCGATGCGCGGCAAGCGCATGCTGGCGGCGTGCGCCATTTTCGCGGCGGGGCGCGTGAATCTCATCTGGTTTTCCGGTCGGCAGGGGCGGGCGCGCCAATTCAATCTTGAGCACCCGGCAACCCTTGCCGTTCTGGGCATTCTCGTGATCGCCATTCTCGGCACCGCTTTTGCGCTCGGCATGCGCTTAGGGGAGCGCACCGGCAAGGCACTGCACACGAGGAGCGCGAGCACTTTCAGCGGCGCGCTGAGCGATGAGAAACGCGAGGTGTCGCAGCTGCGCGCCCAGCTGCAGGACCGGATCGATGCCATGGCCATGCGCCTGGGCGCAATCAACGCCCACATCCTGCGCCTGAATGCGCTCGGCAAGCGCTTGACCGAAATGGCCA
>DATCBZ010000174.1:0-28016 GCA_036511555.1 Steroidobacteraceae bacterium | reverse complement strand
GGTTTGATACGGTGTATTTGGCGACTTGTCCGCGACAACATAGCTCTGCTGCGAGTATGTTGCGTTGCTCTCACCCCAGGCACCATCCTCGTTCTGGCGTGCAGTCAGCCAGCTGACCGCTTTACGCACTGCAGGGTCAGTCGCGCTGATGCCTGCTTGGGCGAAGGCCGTCAATACCGACCACGTTCCGTAAATGTAGTTTGTGCCCCAGCGGCCGAACCAAGAGCCGTCGGCCATCTGCTCACTGCGCAAGTAAACGATTGCTCGATCGAGCGCCGCTTTGTCCTGCGGTCGAGCAATGCGTGCGAGCGCCGCGACGACGCGCGCACTCACATCGCTCGTCGGCGGATCAAGGAGTGCACCATGATCGGCAAACGGAATCTCATTCAGGTAATAGTAGGTATTGTCCGCATCAAATGCCGCAAAGCCGCCGTTGCTACTTTGCATTCCCACCAGCCAATCAAGAGCGCGGTTGACAGTCTCGGTATAGCGCTCGCTATCACGCGACTGGTGCATGGCCCAAGCGACCACCGCGGTATCGTCAAGATCGGGGTAATAGCTGTTCGCGAACTGAAACGCCCATCCGCCGCCGGCTAACTCTGGCCTGCGAATGCGCCAATCACCCGGATCATCCAGCAGCTGCTGTGACTTCAACCAGTCGAGCGCTCGAACCGATGCGTCGACCGACACGGCGCAGCCGGCTTCCTGCATAGCAAGGCCTGCCAATGCAGAGTCCCAGACCGGGGAGACGCATGGCTGGCAGTAGGCGCTTGACGAACTGACCACGAGGAGCTTCTGCAGTGCCCGTTTGGCCGTGACACGCCGCGGATCGTTGCTGTCAAATCCCAGTACCGCCATCACTTCCAAGGCATTGACCATTGCCGGAAAGATTGCGCCCAGGCCCTCTTCGCCGTTCAACCGCTCGAGCATCCAGTCAAGCGCGCGCTGCGTTGCATGTGCGCGCACGGCTCGGGGCACAAGCGGGTCTATGGTGCGGCCGATTCGATCCAGCACCAGGAAGAGCTTGGCAAGAAATCCCGGCTGCCGGCGACTACCACGGAAGTAGTCGCGTTCCTCCTCCGGTGGCGTCGTGAACAACTCGCGAATGTTGATGTTGCGCGGATTCTTAGCGATGGGCTTTCGTGTGCACAGAATCAGGAGCGGCACCATGACCGTGCGGGACCAGTAAGAAACCCTGTCGATATGAAAGGGAAACCAACGTGGCAGCAGCATGATTTCCACGGGAATGTAAGGTACGCCGCGCCAGGGCAGCTGCCCGAACAGTGCCAGTGCGATGCGCGTAAACACATTCGCACGCGCGGCACCGCCGCGCTGCAGAATTGCTGCACGTGCGCGTCGCATATGTGCAGCGTCCGGATCGTCGCCTGCGAGCTTCAAAGCAAAATATGCCTTGACGCTGCAGCTTAAGTCGAAGTCGCCGTTGTGGTAGAGCGGCCAGCCACCGTGCTCCGCCTGATGAGCGCGCAAGTAGACGGCGATCTTGGCCACAAGCGGCGCGTCGATCTCGTCGAGGAAATGCATCATCAAAATGTATTCGGCGGGAATCGTGCAGTCCGCTTCCAACTCGAATAACCAGTAGCCATGCTCGTGCTGCGCATCGACGAGAGCGTCGCGCGCGGCCGCAATGCAGCGGTCAAGCAGCGATGACTCCCTGACGCGCGCGAGAGTATGCGACAACAATTCCGAGCGTGCAGTCTTGGGCTTAGGTGTTCCCGGCGCCGTGCGTGTGCGCGAAACACTCATGTGGCTGCACTTCCGTCGGAGCGCCGGCGCACGCGCTCAAGCGGCGCGCTCGCGTCGGGCTGGGGGCGCGGCGCATGCCGGCCATGGAGCGGGATCGGCTCGGACGCCCCGAGAACGGTCGTTGTTCGCGGCACGGCGGGCGGAAGTGGTGCGAGCGGCAGGCCGCGCGCGGCGAATTCAAAAAGTTGTCTAAGAAGCCAATCGCTGCGCACGGTAGCGCTTGTCAGGAGGCGAGTCATGGCAACGGCGGAGCGCGACACCTTTACTTCCTTTCCGGCCGTAAACTGCGGATTCCCATGAATTTTCTGCAGCGTGAGGACGGCAAGTCCGATGGCCCACAGACAGAAGCGCCGGATGCCGGTTTCCTTTGCCGGAACCAGCAGCGTAAAGGCAAGCGCATTACGAAGGTGCGCGTGTGCGACTGCAGTGAGTTCGCACATTCCCGCAGCGAAACCCGCGTCTTGGCTCTCCGGCGACAGTGGTGCAAGGTCCACCCCATGGCGCGTGAAGACATCCTGCGGCAACCAGCAGGCGCCGCGGCTGCGGTCTTCCCAGACGTCCTTTAGAATATTCGTCATCTGCAGCCCCTGCGCAAAAGAGGCCGCCAGGCTTTGCAGGGCAGGACGCCGCCGTGCGATGTCCGCAGAGTGGGCGCAAAACAGCTCGGTGAGCATCTCGCCGACCACGCCAGCGACGTAGTAGCAGTAGTCGTCGAGGTCGCTCGAGCGGGCAAGCCCCCGTACGCTTGCGCTCAGTTGGAAATGCGGCATGCCATAACACATGAGATCGACGCAGCGCTGAATGGCGGATCGTGGCAGCTCATCCAGAGCGCCCGTCATGCGAATGACGCGCTCCATGTTATTCACAAGATCGCGCTCTTCGGGCAATGTGCGGTCCGACAGACGCCGCGACAGATCCCTTGCCAACGGTGCTGACTCGGCACACTCGGATACCGTCGCACGAAAGCGTTGCAGAAACGCAAGCGTTTCTGCGGCCGACAACGCCGGCTCATCCTCGATCGTGTCGGCGATCCGACAGAGCAGGTAGGCACTGGTCACCGCAGTACGCAGTGCCGGCGGCAGTTGTGGGATCGTCAGCGCAAAGGTGCGCGAGACGTAGGGGAGAATCCGATCTTGATAGACTGCATCGGAAGTGACGGAATCCATACAGACAGTATCCCGGGAAATCGTAGGAATAGGAACACGTTAGGTGGTAAATGGTGCTGCAACCTAACCTAACGGAGGGGCTTTGCGTCAGGAAGTTACCCGCAATAAGTTGCGCCAACCGGCGAAACTGATCGCGGCGCTCCTCCCTGTAGGGCCTTTGCGCACATCTTCAACTCAAACCCAAGCTTGCGCTTGCCGATCGCGACGAAGGAGTCCAGGCGCTCCTCGACCCGCGCGAGCGAAGTCATAACGTTGCGTTTGCGCCACCGCAGCGGTGCGCTCGCACCGCGCATACTTTTCCACCAGCCGGCATTTTTGAGGAGGACCGTGCGGTGGGGCCTGGCACCTCGGGCGGAGCGCCCGGCTGCGCACTCAGGCAGAGTAAGTATGACTTTTTAGTTTAAATTCAATGAGTTCAATAATACCAACACAACCGCACGGCCATGTGCGCGCCTAGCGCCCCGCGAAAACCAGCGTAAAATCCTGCGGGTCCGTCGGCGACGCGTCGAATCGACTAAGTAAAAATGTCCACACCCACACATTCCGCCTTATCGGCGCAGCGTCCTTGGGATTTGCGCCTAGCACACCGCTTGGTTGCAATGCTGAGCGAGACCTGGGTGACGCCTAATCATCTGACGACGCTGCGCCTGCTCCTAGGCCTCGCGGCCGCCGCCGCTTTCGTGCCCGGCACCTATACCTGGTCGAATTTGGCCGCGCTGCTGTTCGTGCTTTCGAACTTTGCCGATCACGCCGACGGCGAACTCGCCCGCATAAGCGGGAAAACGAGCCGGTTCGGACACCTCTATGATCTTGCAAGCGATGCCGCCGTAACGATTCTGCTGTTTCTCGCAATCGGCATCGGGGTCGTGGCGAAAGGAAGAGTGGCGCTGCAATTTCCGCCCGCGCTGCTCGGCGTTGCGGCCGGCGCCGCAATTGCATTGATTTTCTTTTTGCGCATGCGCATCGAAGAGATGGTCGGAAAAGCTGCGGTTCGCCAAGCTTCGTTCGGCGGCTTTGAAACCGAGGACGTTCTATATTTGCTGCCGCTCGTGACGGTCTGCGATGGCGTTGCACCGTTGCTGATCGCCGCCTCCATCTGCGCCCCCTTATTCGCGATTTGGGTGCTGATTGACTGGTTGCGGATCCGGCGGCGCCTGCGTTTGCTTCCCGCCACGCCGACGCCACGGTAGCCCAATAAAAAACGCCGCGCTCGAAACCGGGTCGGATCCGGCGTTGCCGGGCGCGGATGAAGAGGTGTCCTCGCTGCCCGTAGACGCCAATAGTGCAATGTGCGCGCGCCTGCGAGCCCTCGACATGGAGCCGCTGCGCCGCAAGTTTGCAGCGCAGGGAGCCTTCATATACCTGCCGGATTTCCTGACCCAGCAGATGAACGCACAGCTCATTGCTGCCGTTTCGAGCGTGCAGGCATCGGTGCATCGCAATTATTTACCTGGCCACAAGCAAGGCGGCAGCGTCAGCCGCCACTCGATAGACGAACTTGCCCCGGCCATCGCCGAACTGTATCGCGCGCCCGCGTTGCTCGAGTGGCTCGGACAACTTTGCGGTGAGCACCTGCGGCTGTCGCCGGCGCAAGACGCGCACGCCTATGCGCTGTATTTTTACACGCTGCCCAGCGACCACATTGGTTGGCATTACGACACCTCCTACTATGCCGGGCGTCGCTACACACTGTTGCTCGGAATCATCGATGACTCATCGTGCCGGCTTGATTACGAACTGCACACTCGCGAACCAGGTATGGCGGGGGTGTCGGGGTCGCTGCAGATCGCCCCAGGTGGCATGGTTTTTTTTGATGGCGACAAGCTGCGCCATCGGATCACGCCTCTGGCAGCGGGCGAAGTGGGTGTTTCTTTGACGTTCGAGTACGTCACTGATCCGCGCATGAACGCGGGCTGGCGCCTCATCTCCAACATGAAAGATGCGGTTGCGTATTTCGGCTTCCGGCAGGTATTTCGTCGCCTACTGCAAAGACGTACCGGACGCGCATGACGCGCACGGCAGCGTGGCTCCTGTCAGCCGGTGTGCTGCTGTTCGTCGGCGTGCTCGTCTCGCAAGGGCTGCCGGCGGTCGTTGCGGCGTTAGCGCTTGCCGGTTGGGGGTTGCTGCTGATTGCGTTGTTCCATTTGCTGCCATTGGTGCTCGACGCTGCAGCAATCCGTGTGCTGTTTGTTCGCGCAATGGCGCGCAGACCAATGCGTGAGGCATTGCTCGCGCGCTGGGCGGGCGAATCCGCGAACAGTCTCCTGCCAGCCGGGCAGCTAGGCGGTCCGGTCTTAATGGTTCGCCACCTGGCGCAGCGCGGCATGCGCATGCAGGATGCTGCCGCGGCCATCACCGTTAGTACGACGCTGCAGACCTTCGCACAGATTCTTTTTGCGCTGCTGGGGGTTGTGCTCCTGGGTGCGCATGCGAGTCACTTTTCCCAAAGTGTTCTGCGCACTTCTGCGCTGCTCGCAAGCGCGCTGCTCGCACTACAGGTCGGGGGGTTTTATCTTCTACAGCGGCGCGGCTTTTTTGCCAAGCTGATGAGTCTTGCGAGTCGTTTCTCCGGTAAGCGGGATTGGTCTCAGTTGAGGACGCAAGCGGAGGCAATGGACGTCGCGGTGCAGCTGACCTACGGTCGAAGTGCTCGGGTGGCGGCGAGCTTCGTACTCAGCCTCGTCGGTTGGCTCGTCGGCACGGGCGAGGTGTTTCTGATTGCGCAACTGCTTGGACACCCGCTCGGCTGGACTGACGCGCTGCTCTTGGAAAGTCTGGGCCAGGCGATTCGCGGCGCCGCGTTCGCCGTTCCCGGTGCACTTGGCGTGCAAGAGGGAGGCTATTTGCTGCTCGCGCCGTTGGTAGGCTTGCCGGCGGACGCAGCGCTGGCGTTGTCGCTCGCAAAACGCGCGCGCGAACTTATCTTGGGGCTGCCCGGACTCCTCTACCTGCACCTCTCCGAGCGCTCCGCTGCGGGTGCGGCACGTGCGGCGCCACCGTAAGCAGTCGCGGACGGCGCAAGACTGCAAGGCCTTGCCAGTGCAGTGCGGGATGCTGCACACGGTATGGTAATGTTCCTGTCGCGTTTCTTATGCTTGATTTTGCTTGGATTCTCATGCGCGCTATCATTCTTGCAGCGGGTCACGGGTCGCGTTTGCAGCTCTCCGAAGATCAGCAGTCGCCGAAGTGTCTGTTGCGATTCGACGGTGTGAGCCTTCTCGAACGCCATCTGCAGATGCTCAAAACCGCCGGTGTCACCGAGGTCGTTCTGGCACTGGGTTTTCGGCACGAACTCATTGAAGCTGAACTTGATCGGCTCGGCTGGCAGCCGCGTCCCGAAATTGTGCTGAATAAGCGTTTTGAGCTCGGCAGTGTTTTGACCGTTCACGCCGCTGCCGAGGCGATGACGCGCGGCGGCAGCATTTTGTTGATGGATGCCGATGTCCTTTACGATGAGCGCATCATGAGTGCGCTGGTCGCAGGCGAGCCGCCCGTCAACCGGCTGTTGATCGATCGCGACTTTGAGCCTGGCGATGAGCCCGTCAAGCTTTGCGTGGATCGTGGCGTGCCGGTGGAACTTCGCAAGCAGCTGCCCGCCACGCTGCAGTTCGACACGATCGGTGAGTCGGTCGGATTCTTTCGCTTCAACCAAGCCGGCGCGCGGCGATTGGCTGCACTGGTGGCGGGCTACATCGACGGCAATCATGCCAGCATGCCGCATGAGGAGGCAGTGCGCGATCTGCTGCGCGAGCGCAGCCAGACGTTCGAAGTCAGCGATGTGACTGGCGCCCCATGGATCGAGATCGATTTTCCGGATGATGTACGGCGCGCGGCCGCCGAAATTCTGCCGCAGCTGCAACCGTTGACAGAGCTTTCGCGATGACCGCTGCGGTGCCCTCACGCAGCGCACAATTGCGGCAGATGCTGCTCAGTCCGCAGCTCGAATTCCTAATGGAGGCACATAATGGCCTGTCGTCGCGCATTGCGCGCGAAGCGGGCTTCAAAGGAATCTGGGCCTCCGGCCTGTCGATCTCGGCGCAGTTTGGCGTGCGCGATAATAATGAGGCGAGCTGGACCCAGGTGGTGGACATGCTGGAGTTCATGGCCGACGCGAGTGATTTGCCAATCCTGCTCGATGGCGATACTGGCTATGGCAATTTCAACAACATGCGCCGTTTGGTGCGCAAGCTCGAGCAGCGCGATATTGCTGGCGTCTGCATTGAGGACAAGCAGTTTCCCAAGACCAATAGTTTCTTAAACGGTGAGCGCCAGCCGCTTGCGGACATTGAGGAATTTGCCGGTAAAATCGCCGCCGGCAAAGACACGCAGATCGATCCCAATTTCTCGATTGTCGCGCGCGTCGAAGCGCTGATCGCCGGCTGGGGCATGGAGGAAGCGCTGCGCCGCGCGGAAGCCTATCGCCGCGCGGGTGCCGATGCGATTCTGATACACAGCAAGCTTGCCAAGCCCGATGAGATCGTTGCTTTCGCGCGCGAATGGGCACGGCGCGGCCCGCTCGTGATCGTGCCGACCCGCTATTACAGTACGCCGCCTGAGGTCTTCCGCGACGCGGGAATCAGCGTCGTGATCTGGGCTAATCATATGCTGCGTGCCGCCGCGTCGGCGATGCAGACTGTTGCCAAGGAGATCTACGAAAGTCAGACGCTGGTCAACGTCGAGGACCGGATTGTGCCGGTCAACGAGATTTTCCGGCTGCAGGATGCAGACGAGTACTCTGCCGCGGAAAAGCTCTATTTGTCGGTGGCCGGCTCTTCGCGCGCTGCGGTGGTGCTTGCTGCGGGCCGCGGCCGGGGTCTTGAAGCGATGACGACTGACCGCCCGAAAGTCATGCTGCCGATCGCCGGAAAATCTTTGTTGCGCTGGCTAATCGACGCTTTTAAAAAAGAGAACATCAACGATATCCCTGTCGTCGGAGGCTATCGTGCCGATGCGATCGATAGCGCCGGTATCAAATTGATCGTGAACGAGCGACATGCGCAAACGGGCGAACTTGCCTCGCTCGCCTGTGCCATCGATGGGCTCGAAGCGGACACGGTCATTGCCTACGGTGATTTGCTGTTTCGCAGCTACGTGCTGCGCGATCTTCTCGATAGTGCGGCGGATTTCTCGTTGCTGGTCGATTCATCCGTGGCGGGAACCAACAATCGTACTGTGCGTGATTTCGCCTACTGTTCTCGTAGCGACGACCGCGGCTTGTTCGGCAAGCCAGTGCTGCTCGCGCGTGTAGCAAGCGCCGCGGACGTCAATGGGGCGGTGCCGCACTTGCTTGCCAAAGACGATACTGCGCACGGTCGCTGGATCGGCATGTTTAAAGTAAGCCGGCGCGGCCTCGTGATGCTGACGAGTGTCGTCACAGCGCTGCAATCGCGGCCAGACTTCGACAAACTCGATATGCCCGCCCTTCTGAATGCCCTGATCGCCGCTGGCGCTGCGATCGAAGTGCTGTATGTGCACGGGCATTGGCGCGGCGTCAATGACATCGACGATTTTCATAGCGCGGTCGATTTCGCCCACGCGCAGACGCCGCTCGGCACTGCCCCCGACGCGGCGCTTGGCGCGGCGGACCATGATTGAAGCACATCACTTTGTCGAAGCGGCGCGCGCGCGCGGATTTTTCTGGTATGCGGGAGTGCCGTGCTCTTACCTGACGCCCTTCATTAACTACGTGTTGCAGGATGCGTCGCTGCACTACCTCTCGATGGCCAATGAAGGCGACGCGGTAGCGCTGATTGCCGGAGTGGCGCTCGCAGGCGATGCGGGTTTGGCGCGGCAGCGCGGCGTCACGATGATGCAGAACTCCGGACTCGGCAATGCGGTGAGCCCCTTGACGTCACTGACCTGGGTGTTCCGGCTGCCGCAACTGTTGATCGAAACGTGGCGCGGGCAGCCGGGAGTAGCGGACGAACCACAGCACGCGCTCATGGGCTCAATCACGACGGCTCTGTTGGATGCGATGCAGATTCCCTGGGAGCTGTTTCCGGCGGCGGTCGATGCCATCGGCCCGGCGTTAGAGCGCGCGACGGCGCATATGGATGCGACCGGCCGGCCGTATGCGCTACTAATGCAAAAAGGCAGTGTCGCGGCCTATGCACTGCGAGCCTCCGCAGGCCTGATAAAGCGACGCTCTGTCGGGGCGCAGGCGGTAGTGGCACTGACGGGCGTTGCAGCCGACGCGCGTCCATCGCGTCGCGACGTGTTGCGGCAAGTGGTCGGCCAATCGCCGCCGGCCACGACGGCACTGCTTGCGTCCACCGGATTTTGCGGACGGGAACTGTACGCCATTGCTGATCGGCCGAACCACTTCTACATGGTGGGATCGATGGGATGCGTCGTGCCTCTTGCTCTTGGCCTTGCTCTGGCACGCCCGGACTTGCGCGTGATCGCGCTCGATGGTGACGGCGCGGCATTGATGCGGATGGGGGCATTGGCAACCGTGGGAGCCTATGGGCCACCCAATCTGCAGCACCTGCTGCTCGACAACGGTGTACACGATTCAACTGGCGGGCAGGCGACGGTGTCGTCGTGCGTGTCATTCGCGGAGGTCGCCGCCGCCTGCGGCTATGCATCGGCGCTTGAGAGCGATGAGCTCCAACAACTGCCGACGTGGCTGGAAGCCGCGCCGCTTGATGGCGCGCGTTTTGCGCGTCTCCTGACGCGCAGCGGCACACCCCGGGATTTGCCGCGGCCGAGCATCAGGCCGATCGAAGCTAAGAAACGGCTGATGCAGCATTTCCATTCTGCGGCGGACGCTCAGTAATGCTATTGCTGAATCCAGGCCCGGTCACGTTGACGCCGCGTGTGCGCCACAGTCTGTTACAACCGGACCTCTGCCATCGTGAAAGCGAGTTTTTTGACCTGCAGGATGAAGCGCGAGCCCGTTTGCTGGCAACTTATGAGCTCGATCCTGCCGAATGGTCCGCCGTGTTGCTGACGGCGTCCGGAACCGCTGCCGTTGAAGCCATGGTCGCCGCGCTGGTTCCCGAGAACGGCCGATTGCTGATCGTAGAAAATGGCGTCTACGGTGAGCGCATTGCCCAGATTTGCGTGCAATACGGGATTGCGCACGACTGCGTCAGTTGTCCCTGGATGCAGGCGCCGAGTCTGACGGCAATCGCGGCGCGGCTGGATAACGCAGCCGCCGACGCGCGCTTTACACACCTCGCAGTCGTGCATCACGAGACGACCACCGGACGGCTGAATGGCTTGCAGGAACTGGGTGAGCTGTGCCGAATGCGCAGCGTGAGTATGCTCGTTGACGGCGTCAGCAGCTTCGGCGCCGAAGTGGTGGATTTTGCCGACGCAAGCCTTGCGGCCGTGGCGGCGACTGCCAATAAATGCCTGCATGGGGTGCCGGGGGTTTCTTTCGTGATCGTGCGCCGCGGCGCGCTCGTGGGTGCCGTGAGCCGGGCCTATTATCTAGATGTGACCCGTCTCGCACGTCTGCAAGACCAGCGTGACACGCCGTTCACGCCCGCCGTGCAGGTGTTCTATGCGGTCGTCGAGGCACTGCGAGAATTCGGCGAGCAGGGCGGCCGGCGTGGCCGCTACGAACGCTATGCGGCGCTCGCCGAGCAGGTGCGCACGGGTCTTGCCAAATTTGGCATCGAGCCGGCCGTGCCGCCCGCGGAGTCGTCGGTGGGGTTACGAGCCTACCGATTGCCCGCTGGTCTTAGCTATGCGCGCTTGCACGATGCTTTGAAGGCGCAGGGCTTTGTGATTTATGCAGGCCAAGGGCCGTTGTCGAAAGTGCTGTTTCGCATTTCAACGATGGGCGATTTGATGGCGGCGGACATCGACAGGCTATTGCAGGGCTTCGCCCAGTTACTTGGGTCGACTCGCTGAGGGTTAAACTGCTCTGCCTGCCGTTATGCAAACAACAAAAACCACGAGGCCAGTTGCGATCGCGCTGTGCTGCGGCGGCCTCGCCGCAGCTCTGGCGGTGCCGTCGTGGGCCGAATCGGATGATGTCGCAGCGCAAGCGTCGGCGCCGCCGCCGGTAGTGCCCGCACCACTGCCGCAGGGGCCAGCTGCGCACGTCGGTATATCGCGATGGTTCAATCCTGCGACCGCCCCGTTTATCCCGATTCCGTCCATCGGCGTCGATCCGGACAGCGGTACGACCGTTGGCGTTCTGCCGACGTGGGTGCAAACGGATGAGCATCACGACATCCGGCGCATCATCGCGCCGGATTTTCTCTACAACCCCTACTTTGGATTCGGCGCGCACGGGCGTGTCTACTCCTATCCGTCCGCGGATGAGCAGTGGTCGCTAATTGCCGGCATCAAGCAGCGCGTGGAACGAGATTTCAGCGCCGCATATTCGGACGGTCGGTTGCGTGATCGGCGTTGGTCAATAAACGCAAGCGTCATCTTCGATCGCGACGGTACGCCGCGTTTCTACGGTATTGGCAACGAGTCGCCGGCGACGGCGGAAACAAATTACACCAATGAGCAGCAATTCGCGCAGGTGCAGATTGGCTTCAATCTGAATCACGCATGGCAAATTTTGTATACCGGGCGAGTGCAGGTCGTGGACGTACAGCCGGGGACTTTGCAGCACGTCGCATCAATTGACACTCGCTTCAGTCATGTTCTGGGCGTTGGTACCAATGACTTGAGGCTCAATCGCATGTCGATCGTCTATGACACGCGCGACGACCTGACCGTGTCTACGAGCGGCATGGAATGGGTTGCCTACGGCGGCCTTGCAACCCGCAGCGGTCTCTTGAACGATTCGATGTACAGCGAAACGGGAGTGGATGCACGCGCCTTCTGGTCAGTTGCGCCCAAGACGGTGCTCGCGGTGCATACGGCATTACGCTACCTGCCAAGCTCGCACGAAGTGCCATTCTGGGCGCTGAGCAGCGTGGGCGGCGATCGCAGCGACATCGGTGGCGAGCAGCCGTTGCGGGGCTTTGGCGCCGGTCGCTTTTACGACCGCGATTCGTTTTCGACCACGGTCGAATTGCGCCGCACGGTAGCGTCGTTCAACGCAATCTCGACCTTTGTCGATCTCGAAGTGGCTCCGTTCGTCGATCTCGGGCGTGTCTTTGCGCACGCAGGCACATTTCCTTTGCAACAGCTGCACCACGTCTATGGGGTCGGATTCCGCGGAGTCGCCCGGCCGTTTGTTGTCGGGTACGTCGACATCGGCTACGGCAGCGAGGGCATAGCGGCATTCACCGGCCTCAATTATCCGTTTTAACCCGCCAACGAGGCCAACCGCAGCGGTCGAGCCTGCTTTGCTCGCGCAGCGGCTACGCTGTGCGGGCGTACCGTCGGCGTCTTAAGTAGAATCGATGCCCGAGTAGCCGTCGTACAACATTATAAAGGCGGACCCTTGACCGCGGGGCGTGTCGACGCGCTACTCTTTCGTCCTGGACCGATGTTTCGAGGACCTGATGTCCGAAGACAGTTCCAATCTCGTCACCATGCGTACGGCCAATTCGCCCAACGCTTTCGATCTGCGGCGCGTGGGCGCGCACCCGGATTACTGGTACCCCGTGGCGTGGTGCGATGAGTTGAAAGTGGGTAAAACCCTTGGGCGCCGTTTTGCCGCTGAACCCATCGCTCTGTATCGCGGTAAGAGCGGTCGGGTGTTCGCGCTCGAGGACCGCTGCGCCCACCGTCAGGTGCCGCTGCACCTGGGGGTCGTCAGCGGCGAACAGCTCAAATGTCACTACCATGGCTGGACCTACGACCACAGCGGCAAGTGCGTCAGCGTGCCGTACCTAGGGTCGGAGCGACTGCCAAACGGCGTGAAGAGCTATCCGGTGCGCGAGGTTGACGGCCTGATCTTCGTCTTCCCGGGTGATCCGGTCCTGGCGGAGGCCCGGCTGCCGACCGGGCTGGGTTCCTCGCAGCGCAGTGACTACAAGACGCGGCGATTGAACCGCGAGGTCGCCTGCCACTACACCTTCATGCACGAGAATCTGTTCGACATGAACCATCAGTTCATGCATCGCAAACAGATGGGTTCAATTAGAGCTCATTGCCTGGGACGGCAGCATGGCGAGACATGGGCCCAGGTTGAATACAGTTTTAGCCGTACTGCGGGGAAGTCTTCCGTCGGCGAACAGGTAATTGTGGACTTGATGCGCAAACGCGGCGAGGCGAAAAAGGACTTCTCTGATCACATGCGGATCCGCACCGACTATCCGACGCAAAGTCTGAAAGTGTGGGTGGGCCGTGACATTCAACAAAGCAATGATCCCGTGCTCGAGGTTTGGCTCGGTTATACGCCGCTCGATGCCGAGCAGCGCACCAACCGTACCTATGGGTATCTGTCCGTGAAGAAACCGCGCTTGCCAGGGTTAATCCATGCCGTGTGGCCATTCGTGGTCTGGTTCACCGAGAACATTTTCCGCGAGGACAAAGAGATCGTGGAGTTCGAGCAGCGTGCATATGATGCACAGGGCGCGGACTGGAACAACGAGGTGTTTCCGGCGCTGCGTGATCTGCGCGGCGTATTGGCTCGCTGTGGCAAGCCGATGACCTAAGACGTGCAGCCCGTTTTGATTGGAACGTCAATGATGTCGCATGCATTTAACCGGGGGCGTAAAACGCGTACGCTGGGTCGATGCGCTCTACAATCCTTATGAGCTTCGCGGCTGAATAGGCTGAACTTCGACCCAATGACTTCCTCCGCCGATAAAAACGGGTTGCTCGACTCAATCCGGCTACCCGCAGACCTGCGGCGCTTGCCGGTGACGAAACTTGCCCCCCTGGCAGAGGAACTGCGCCGGTTCCTGATCCATAGCGTCGCCACGCGCGGCGGTCATTTTGCCGCAGGGCTCGGCACGGTCGAGCTGACGATTGCACTGCATTACGTGTTCAATACACCGCATGACCGCTTGGTCTGGGACGTCGGCCACCAAGCGTATCCGCACAAGGTTCTGACCGGCCGCCGTGACCAGCTGCACACTATCAAGCAGGATCGCGGGCTTGCGCCTTTCCCAACACGCAGCGAAAGCGAATACGACACCTTCGGCGTCGGTCATTCCAGCACTTCGATCAGTGCGGCGCTTGGCATGGCAGTGGCTGCAGAGCGCAGCGGCAAGAGTCGCCGCGTCGTCGCAATCATCGGTGACGGTGCACTCACCGCGGGGCTTGCCTTTGAGGCGCTCAATCATGCGGGCTCATTACCCGCGGATCTTTTGGTGATTCTGAACGACAACGACATGTCGATATCGGAGAACGTCGGAGCGCTGTCGAATCATTTCGCGCGCGCCCTGTCGGGGCGCATGTACGCTCATCTGCGCGAAAGCGGTAAAAAAGTTCTGCGCCAGATGCCCGCCGTATGGGAGCTTGCGCGCCGCTCCGAGGAACACTTGAAAGGCATGGTGCTGCCGGGCACGCTGTTTGAGGAGTTGGGCTTCAATTACATCGGCCCGATGGATGGCCACGATGTGAAGGCGCTCGTTGCGACGTTGCGCAATCTTGCCAACTTGCGCGGCCCGCAGTTTCTGCATGTTGTGACTCGCAAGGGTAAGGGCTATGCGCCGGCCGAGGCGGATCCGATCAAATGGCACGGGCCCGGACCATTCGATCCGGTGAGCGGCACAATTTTTAAGGAAAAAAGTACCGGCCCGTCGTATTCGCAGATCTTTGGTCGCTGGCTCTGCGATATGGCGGCGCATGACTCACGGATTATTGGCATCACGCCGGCGATGCGCGAAGGTTCCGGACTCGTCGAATTTTCCAAAAAGTTTCCCGACCGCTATTTTGACGTGGCGATCGCCGAACAGCACGCGGTGACCTTCGCTGCCGGACTTGCGGTCGAAGGCTATAAGCCGATCGTTGCAATCTATTCGACATTCCTGCAGCGCGCGTACGATCAGCTGATACACGACGTCGCCCTGCAAAATCTTCCCGTTGTGTTCGCTCTGGACCGAGCTGGGCTCGTTGGCAGCGACGGTGCCACCCATCAAGGCAGTTACGATCTGACGTTTCTGCGCTGTATCCCCAACATGGTGGTGATGGCGCCGGCCGATGAGAACGAATGTCGGCAGATGTTGTACACGGCGAGCACTTTGGCCGGTCCTGCGGCCGTGCGCTTTCCGCGCGGCATGGGTCCGGGTGTGCCAATCGCTGAGGAGATGACGGCGCTGCCGCTCGGACGCGCGCAGTTGCGCCGTGAAGGCCGCAGCGGGCTGCTGCTGCTGGCATTTGGTGCGCTCGTTGATTCCGCGCAGAGAATTGCCGAGCGATTGGACGCTACGCTTGTCAATATGCGCTTCATCAAGCCACTTGACAAAGATCTTGTCACCGCGCTGGCTGCCCGCCATCGCGCCATAGTCACGATCGAGGAAAATGCCATTATTGGCGGCGCCGGAAGCGGCGTCAGCGAGTTGCTCGCAGTACAGGGGCTGCAGCTGCCGCTCTTGCAGCTCGGTATACCCGACCGGTTTATCGAGCACGGCTCACGCGAAAGCTGCCTCGCCGCGGCCGGCCTTGATCTTGCGGGCTTGAGCGCAAGCGTTGAGCGCTGGTGGGCTCTGCACGCTCCCGAGCGGCTGCGTTCGGTAAGCGTCGTCTGAGGAGGAGGGTTGCTCGATTAAATGCGCCGTGCTGCGCGCTGCATTGAGAGCCGCGCACCACGCCGTGTCAAAAACTGAAGCGATACGCGACGCAGCCTTCCTCGCGCGCTTCAGGTCAATAGCGCCTCGCCGCGCTGTAGATAGCGATAGAAACTGCCACTGTCGATATTAGCACCGCAGACCACTACACCGATGCGCTTGCCGGCAAGGCGCGCGGCCAGCGGGCCCAAGACCCCGGCAAGCGCTGCGGCGCCGGCGGGTTCAACCGCAAGCTTTGCTGCCTGATACAAGAGTGCGAGCGACTCGCAAATGGCGTCATCCGATACGGTGACAATATCGTCGACAAAGCGCTTGCACAGCTCGTAGGTTGCCTGCGTTGTCAGAGGCGGTGCGAGGCTGTCGGCAATCGTGTCGATCCGATCCATGCTCTGCGCCGATGCGGCCTCAAAACTGCGGCTCATGATGGCGGCGCCGATCGGTTCCACCCCATAGACCAGACAAGCAGGATTCATTTGCTTTACCGCGGCAGCAACGCCCGACATGAGTCCGCCGCCGCCAATCGCGACAATGACCGCTTCGAGCTGCGGGACTTGATCCAGAAGTTCAATTCCGACCCCGCCCGTACCGAGAACGACGTTGCGCCCGTCGAAGGGATGAATAAACGCACGGCCCTCCGTACTGCAGATTGACTGCGCGGTGGCGAACGCGGTGCGGCCATCGGGTGCCATGATGATTTCGGCATCGAAAGACTGTGCCGCTGCGACGCGCAGCGCATTGGCAGTCGCCAGCATGACAACTTTAGCCGAGACACCCGCGCGCTGCGCAGCGCAAGCGACCGCTATAGCATGGTTGCCGGCGCTGACCGCTGTGACGCCGTGCTGTCGTCCGGCGGCATCGAGGCTAAGAACGTTGAGCATCGCCGCGCGCAACTTAAAAGTGCCGGTGCGCTGGAAGAGCTCGAGTTTCAAGAAGAGTTCTGTCTGCCGGCCAAGGCGCGCGTCGAGTTGCACTGCGTGCCAGCGCTGCGTCGCCGTTTGCAGAATGTGCGGCGCGATGCGTTCGGCAGCGGCACGCATTTCAGCAATGCTGGGGGCCTGCGCGTCGCTCATGTTTTCGACTTGCGGTCCAAGATCCACATTGCTCCCAGCAGCGCAGTAAAATCAGCAAGCAATGCCAGCACGAAAGCCGAAGCAGAGACAATGCCAAATTGACGCAGCGGCGGAAGATCGGAAAAGCTCAGAGCCACAAAGCCGCCGGCGTTGATCAGCGTGGCAAAGGCGATGGGACGGCCCGCCACGAGCAGTGCATGCCGCAGCGCCCCCGCGGTCGAACCCGTCGACCGGCCTTCCTGGAAATGGTAGAAAAAATGAATCTGATCATTCTCGGTAGATCCCAACACGGTCGAGCCGATGAGGATAGTCGCGATGTTCAAAATGATACCAGTCACGCGCATCAGGAGAAAAGCGCCCAGAATCGCGAACAGCGAGGGGATCATTGCCATCAAACGCGCCGCGGGGCTGCGAAACACGAATAAGAATGCGAGGAAAATTACGCTCGCCGTGATCGCAAAGCTTTGAATCAAGCTTGGTATCAACCGCAGCGTGATCTGATCATTGAGCACGCCCTGGCCTGCGACTCGTGCGTGTACATTGCGCAGGGCCGCGTCCTGCATTTGCTCCTCGTGCCAGGCGTTCTCGATGAACGCACGCATTGCCCCCGGGCCGCCGAAGGCTGCGCCGCGGCCGCGAATGCTGAGTCGCGCATTCGCGAGGCTCGCGACGTCGACGTAGTCGCGCGCGCCAGGCTGCGTCAGCAGAATCTGCTCCAGATCGGCGGCAAGCTTAGGCCATGCTTGCGGATCGGATGGCAAATGATCTGAGCCGGTTTGGAAATACTGCGCCCAACGTAGCGCCGAGGTCGGCCCGTCGACCGCTGTGATGCGTGGGTCGCGTTCCAGGCGCCGCGTGAGTTTTTCAATCGCCAGCAGAAACTGCGGCTGCAGTGCCTCCCCGTCCGCTGTTTGCAGCCACAGCTCCCTGACGGTCAGGCCATTGGTACGCTCAAATTCGCGCGTATCGCGGGCGGCCGCAACTTTTGGATTGATATAGGCGAGAGAGTCGGTTTGCAGGGCGAGCGGTGCGAGTTTGCCCGGCACGCCGAAAAGCGCCGCCGCGCCGCACAGCATCACGACGATCGCGGTTCCCACCAATGGCCATCGGTAGCGCCTTGTAAATGGTATCCAATGATCGACGAACGCGCTAAATATGCGTCCTACCGGCGCGCGTTCGGCACGCGTCGGCGCGCGCAGCAGTGATTGCAGCGCGGGGAATAAAGTAAAGCTACCGATCCACGCCACGATGAGTCCACTTGCTGTCCACAAGCCCATCTGCCGGATCGGGCGAATGTCCGACACCGCCAGCGCCGCAAAGCCGATCGCGGTTGCGAACATCGACGCGGTGCAGGGTAGGAATTTGTTCGCAAGTGCATGTGCGTGATGCTCGATGAGCGGCAGACCATCCTGACGTTCGATGTAACGGGTGTGGATATACACAAGCGTCGCCGTCGTCGTAACCAGCACCGTCAGTGGCACGAGCGCCGAGACGATCGTGTTCGGCCAGCTCAACGGATCGGCGAGCCCCATGGCCATCGCAACTACGGCGCCGAGCGTCAATACGATGGCCGCGAGCGCGCGCCACGAACGAAATACCACGACGATCAGCGCCATGAGAAATACACCGAAGAGCGGCATTACGTGCGTCGATGCGGTGGAAGTCTTCGCCTCAAGCCACGCATCGAGCCACGGTGATCCGACCCTGCGCAGCGCCGTAAAAGGGCCGCCGCCGGTCTCGAATGGCTTCGTTAGCGCCTCGATGTTACTCAACGCTTGGTCGCGCTCGGCGGGCGAGTGCACCCGCAGCTCAAGTGCGATGCCAAGGTAATGGTCGCCCAGAAGGCCGGCACGCCGAAACAATAAGGTGCCGGTCGCGAATTTGCGTATCCGTAGGGCCTCATCGGCCCCGATCGCGGCGGTAGCTCCCGCGTGCCGATAAAGCGTCACGAGACTTAGCGCCTCGACGTGCGCTAGCTGCGAAAGCTTGTTTGTGAGGTCATCGGCCGCGCGCAACGCGGCCGCACTCAAGGGATCGGGCGCCTCCAGCATGAGTAGCGCATGCTCGCCCTCGGGAAACAGCTTCTCCAACGCCCGTGCGGCACGTGCGTCCGGGTCGTCAGCCACGATCAGTCGGTCGATTGCCGGATCACTGGGCACTTGCGTTGCGCCGTAAAGCCCGGCGGCGGCGGCGAGCAAGAACGCTGCTGCGATAAAGCCGCGCGCCTTCAAGACGCGCAGGAAAAACCGAACGAGTGCGGGCGAGGCGGGCACGTTCATTCGCGGCAAATTAGGCTCTAAAAACCGCGCAGGCACATCGCGCCCCGGGATGATAGCCTAGTGGAATGACTATGTTATTGGCCGGTGCGGTTGCGACTTTAGTGTTCTGTGCGCCGGGTTATCCCGGCGCGGCCGGCGATGCGCAACCGTTTCTCGATGCCTTTGCCGTCGCTGTCGCTCAAGCTGCCAAGTGGCCTGCCGGCAGCCTTAAGGCAACGTACGATGCGACCGAGGAGGGCGGTCTTGCGAAACTTGCAACGCCGGAGGCAGCGCTTGCGCTCGTGCCGTTCCCGTTCTTTGTCGAACACGCGGTCGCTCTTAAGCTTGCACCGCTTGTACAGGCGGACGTGACGGCAGTAGGTTTCAAGGAGCACTGGACGCTGGTCGCGAAAAAAGGCCGCGTGAGCGGACCTGCTTCCCTGTCCGGATACAGCATTCTCAGCATTGCAGGCTACGCACCGGACTTCGTGCGCGGCTACGCGCTGGCTGACTGGGCACTGCCCGCAGACGTCAAGATTTCACAGAGCGCTCAGGTGCTTTCGGTGTTGCGACGCATTGCCGCGGGGGAGCAGTCCACGGCGCTCCTTGATGCGACGCAGATGGGCGCACTGGCAAGTCTGCCCTTTGCCGGCGAGCTGCAAGCCGTCAAGGAATCGGCGCCCCTGCCCACGGCAATCCTCGCCGTCGTTGACGCCCGCGTGCCCAAGACGCAAGTGGCGCCATTGCGTGCGGCCCTGTTGAGCATGTCCGGGTCTGCAGCCAACGCCGAAGTGCTGGCGAACCTTCGCCTGCGCGGCTTTGTAGTGCCACAACTGCCGCCTGCGCCGTCACGGCCGTGAAACTGCGGCTCGCGTGTGCGGCGCCTGCATTCCTGGCGTTTGCGGCATGCACGACACCACCGCGAAACCCCACGCCGACTCCTGCAGCGGGTGCCGCTCCTGTGCCGGTTGCAACGCTTAGCGCGTCGATCGCAACTGCTGCCGAGCGCAGTGAGCACGAATCTGACCCGCATGTCAGAGCAGAGCTGGCCGATGCGGCGCGCCACGATGCTGAGACTTGTATTCAGACCGCGCCGCACGACGCCGCCTGTCTGTACGGCCGAGCGGTCGCACTGGGTCTCAACGCGAAGGAACACCCGACGCGTGCACCTTCGTTGTTGAACGAGATGCTCGCAAGTCTTGAGCAGGCCGAAGCAGTCGATCCCGCTTACGATAATGCCGGGCCAGCGCGCGTACAGGCGCTGGTGTTGATCCGTGCGCCGGGCTGGCCTCTTGGGCCAGGAGATCCTGAGCGCGGGCTTGCCGCCGCGCGGCGTGCCGCTGCCCTGCGGCCTGCCTATCCGCCGAATCTGTTGGCGCTTGCCGAGGCGCAGGCCAAACAGGGAGCCGCCACCGATGCACGTGCAAGCTACGCGCGCGCCCGTGATGCTGCGCGCACGCTTGCCGATAGTGCCGATCGCGCCGAGTGGTTGCGCGCCGCCGAGCGCGGCTTGAGTAATGCTCAATGAGCACCAATCGCAACCCACACGCCCAACAGATGGCCGATGAATCCATGATTCGCACGCTTGCGGCGCAGGCGCGTGCAATTTGGCCGCAGGAGGAGCTGCTCTTTGCGCGCTATGGACTTGCGGGAGAATGCCGCATTGCCGATATCGGCTGTGGTAGCGGTGAGATTACTTCGCGCCTTGCGATTGCATATGAGCAGGCCACTGTGATTGGCGTCGACATTCTATCGAGCTCGATTGCGTATGCGACCCACCGCTATGTTGATCTTGCGCCGCGCCTGCAATTTGAGCAGGGCGATGCGTTTGAACTTCATTTTGCCACGCAGCAATTTGATCTCGTGGTATGCCGCCACGTGACGCAATCAATTCCTGAACCGGAGAAGGTGCTGCGGGAACTGCTGCGCGTCTGCAAAGCCGGCGGCTGGCTGCACGTCTTAAGCGAAGATTACGGAATGCTGCAAATGATCGCTCGCGAGCTCGAGCCAGACCGGTTGTGGCAAGAGGGCGCGATTGCGTATGCGCGCAATACCGGGGCGGATGCGCGTATCGGCCGTCGCACCTGGTCTTTGCTGCACGATCTGGGAGTTACCGATCTGCGTGTCGACTATGTCACCGTCGATACACTGCGCGTGCCGCGCGAGACATTCGCCACAATGCTGGAGGCGTGGCGCGATGGCTATGTCGATGCGATTGGTGCAAAAACCGCGTTGCCCGCGAACGAGGCGCGCGCTCTGTTTGAATACGTCATTGCCAGCATCCGCAACCCGCGCGATTACGCGGTGTGGCAGGTCCCGATCGTAAGCGGGCGAAAGCCGCGATGAGTTACGCAAGTACGATCAGCAGGTCTTTCGCATCGACCTGCTGACCCGGTGTTGCCAGAATCTCGGCGACCTCGCCGTCACTCTCGGCGCGAACCGCGGTCTCCATCTTCATTGCCTCCAGAGTCACGAGGATGTCGCTGCGCGCAACTTTACGTCCGACCGTTACATTGACGGTCGCAATTGTTCCAGGCATCGGGGCACCAAGATGCAGCGGATTACCCGGTTCAGCTTTGCGCTGCGGCGGACGCTTCGCGACTTGGCTTCTGTCCGCCACGCGCACCGAGCGCGGCTGACCGTTCAGTTCGAAGTACACGGTACGGGTGCCATCTTCGTGCGGCTCGCTGGTGGCGATATACAAAACGATAAGCGTCTTGCCGCGCTCTAGAGTGACGCTGATCTCCTGCCCCGGTTCCATCCCATAAAAGAATACAGACGTTGGCAGAATCGACACATCACCGTAAAGCGCGCGCTCAGCGGCATATTCGAGCCATACCCTCGGGTACATGAGATACGAGGCCAAATCCTCATCGTTAACGGGCCGTGGCAGCTTCTGGCTGATTTTGGTGCGCTCCGCCTCAAGATCCACCGCCGCGAGGGACGCGCCGGGTCTGTCAGTAAGAGGGCTTGCGCCTTTGAGGATCTTACGTTGCAGCGCTTGCGGAAACCCACCGAGCGGCTGGCCAATGTCGCCATGGAAGAGCTGCACAACGGAGTCGGGAAAACCGACCTGAGTCTCAGGATCGAGAACCTGCTCAGCCGTGAGGCCGCTAGTGATCATCAGGATCGCAAGATCACCGACGGTCTTTGACGTCGGCGTGACCTTAATGATATCGCCAAACATTTGATTCACGCTTACGTAGGCCTGCGCCACCTCGGGCCAGCGAGCATCCTCAATGCCAAGCGCGCGCGCCTGCTCGCGCAGGTTCGTGTACTGACCGCCCGGCATGCCATGGACATAGACTTCGGATGCGCCCGCACGGATGTCGCTTTCAAATGCGGCATAAAGCTTGCGCACCTGTTCCCAATAGACCGACAACATGCGCAGCTTCGCCGGGTCGAGTCCCGTTGCACGCGGACCATGGCGCAACGCCTCGACGATAGAACCCAAATTCGGCTGTGAAGTAAGTCCACTCATGCTATCTATCGCGCCGTCAACCGCGTCGACGCCGGCATCGACGGCAGCGAGCACGCTTGCAGCGGCGATGCCGCTCGTGTCATGCGTGTGGAAGTGCACCGGCAGGCCGATCTCATCCTTTAGCGCTTTGACGAGCATGTATGCCGCTTGCGGCTGGCACAGGCCTGCCATGTCTTTGATGCCGAGGATATGGACCCCGCAAGCCTTCAGTCCACGGGCGAGTTTGAGGTAATAATCAAGCGTGTACTTCTTTTCGTGCGGATCGCTCAGGTTGCCGCTGTAGCAGATTGCCGCTTCGCACAGTTTGCCCGACTTGAGCACCGCGTCGATGGCGACGCGCATGTTTTCAACCCAATTGAGTGAGTCGAAGATCCGAAACAGATCGACACCGCGTGCGGCGGCGCGCGCTACGAAAAAGCGCACGACGTTGTCGGGATAGTTGGTATAGCCGACGGCATTGGCCGAGCGCAGCAGCATCTGCAACAGCAGGTTCGGCATGCGCTCGCGCAGCGTCGTCAGCCGCAGCCACGGATCCTCGCGCAGAAAGCGCAGCGCGACATCAAAGGTCGCGCCGCCCCAACATTCTACTGAAAACAGCTCAGGCAAGAGGCTTGAGTAGTAGGGCGCGATTGCGGTCATGTCGATGGTGCGCATGCGCGTCGCCAATAGCGACTGGTGCGCATCGCGCATTGTCGTGTCGGTAACGAGAACGCGTGATTGCTGCAGCATCCACTGCGCGAAGCGCTCGGGTCCAAGCTCATCTAGCCTCTGCTTCGTGCCTGGCGGCGCCGCCGCCAATGCTGCTTGAGGGAGTCTGGGTGTAGCGAGGCGCGCCGGACGCACGCGGTTCCTGGTTTCGGCCGCGCCGTTGACGATCGTTTCACCAATAAACGTAAGAATCCGTGTCGCCCGATCGCGCCGGCGCGGCCAACGGAACAGTTCCGGCGTCTCCTCGATGAAGCGCGTCGTATAGTCACCACGGGCGAAGCGCGGATGGGTAATGAGCTGCTCGAGAAAACGCAGGTTGGTAACCACGCCGCGAATACGGAACTCCCACAGGGCGCGGTGCATGCGCGCGATGGATTCCTCCGGCGTGGGCGACCATGCGGTGACCTTCACCAGAAGCGAGTCGTAGGAGCGCGTGATGATCGCGCCCGTGTAGGCGGTGCCCGCATCGAGCCGTACGCCAAAGCCCGCGGGACTTCTATAGGCGGTGATCTTGCCGTAATCGGGAATGAAGTTGTTTTCCGGATCCTCCGTCGTGATCCGGCATTGCAGCGCGTGTGCGGTGATATGGATGTTCTCTTGCAGCGGCACGCCGCTTTCAGGCGTACCGATGCGCGCACCACCGGCGATGCGGATTTGTGCTTTGACGAGGTCTATACCCGTTGCACATTCCGTGACCGTGTGCTCCACCTGGATGCGTGGATTGACTTCGATAAAGTAGAACTTGCCGCTGTCGGCGTCCTGCAGGAATTCGACGGTACCGGCATTGACGTATTTGACGGCGCGACCGATCGCCAGCGCTGCCGCGCACAGCTCCGCGCGCCCCGCGTCGGTGAGAAACACCGCCGGCGCGCGTTCGACGACCTTTTGATTGCGCCTTTGCACGGTGCAGTCGCGCTCATACACATGCACCAGGCCGCCGTGCGAATCGCCAAGGATCTGCACTTCGACATGGCGTGCATGCCGCACGAGCTTTTCGAGATACACCTCATCGTTGCCGAAAGCGGCCAGCGCCTCGCGCCGCGAGATGGGCAGAAGCTCGGTCAGCTGCGCTTCGCTTTCGACTATGCGCATGCCGCGCCCGCCGCCGCCCCAGCTCGCCTTGAGCATGACGGGGTAACCGATTTCCCGGGCGAGGCGCGCACAGGCCGCGATATCCGTCGGCAGCGGCGGTGTCGCCGGCATGACCGGCACGTCAACCGAAGTCGCAAGGTTGCGCGCCGTCACCTTGTTGCCAAGCGTACGCATGGTTTGCGGCGACGGCCCGATAAAGATAATTCCGGCCTGCGCGCAGGCCTGCGCGAACTGCGGGTTCTCGGCTAGAAAGCCATAGCCCGGATGAATCGCATCGACGTGCGCTTCGCGCGCGATGCGCAGCACGTCTTCGATGTCGAGATATGCCTCGACCGCACCCTTGTCGCGACCGACGAGGTACGCCTCGTCCGCTTTCGTGCGGTGCAAAGAAAAGCGATCTTCCTGAGAGTAGATCGCGACGGTGCGCAGCCCAAGTTCGCTTGCGGCACGCATGACTCTGATGGCGATCTCACCGCGATTGGCGACGAGTACGCTGCGGATGTGTGGCATCGGCCGATTCTACGCAAGAAAAGCGCAGGCATCACCGGCCGATCGATGCGGCCAGGCGTGCTGCATCCTTACGGTGCAGGCTTTTGCAGAGCGTCCTTGTAGGCCTTGGCGAACGCCTCGACAAAGGTATGCGGCAGGTGGTCGGCGGGCATCTCGATGAGACCGCGGTAGAAGCCGGCGTACAGATCCCAATAGCCTGCGCGCCCGTTGCTGCGCAGCTTGCCACGGCGGCTCGCGCGCTCGAAGCGCGCCTCGAGCTCCGCCGGATCCAGGCGGTCGACAAATTCGGTAAACGCTGCCCGCAATGCGAGCACCGTGGCATTTTCGTGCGCTTTGACTCCGTCGACGCTCTCGCGCAGCCATTGCACAGCATCCGTCTGCCGGCTTTCGTGCTGGCTGAAAAGATTGAGCAGCAGCTCTTCGATGGCGGACCCGGCGAGCGAGGGACGCGTGTCTTCGGCGTCGACTGGCATCTCGATGCGAAAACGATTGCGTATCTCCGCACGCGCGCGCTCGAGGTCTTTCAAGCCGACCAGCGACTCACGCAGCAGTTGACCCGCAAGGTGCATGAGGCGCGTCTGCGCATCCGCAGGCAGACGCTCACTGTCAATGCCGGCGCCGCGACAGAAGGCGATGAGTCCACTTTGAACGTCGAATAGTGCCGGCACGCTGGCGCGGTTTTTAGTGCTGCGTTCTGCAGCCTTCGCCAGGCGCGCAATGCGCCGTGCGATCGCGGCCTCATCAAGGCCGGGAGAGGTGTCAGCGCCTGCCGACGTGGCTGCCGGTACGGCCTGCCCATAAGCATTGACCGGTAGCACGCCGTTTAGCACGGCAGCATCAGGCACCAGCAACTCATCGAGGTTGAGCGCGCTGTCCAAGTCTGGCTGCTTTGCGCGCCCAAGCGCGCGCAACTCGCCCATGCTGCTCGGGACCGCAGTTGCAGTCTGCTGATGTTCCGGCAACTCCCCGGCAAGCGTGGCAGGGGGTTCTTCTTCGACCGCCACGACGAGCTGGTACTCCCCGACACGCAGTACATCGCCGCTGCGCAGCTGCCGGGCGACGTCCTTGCCGAGGGGCTGGTCGTCCTCGTTGACGTAGACGCCGTTGGTGCTCAGATCCTCAAGGTAATACTGCCCGTCACGACAGGCGATGCGGGCGTGGCGCGAGGAGACATAGCGTAGCGGGTCAGGCAAGACCCAGTCGTTGCTCGAAGAGCGCCCAATGGTGGCGCCCGACGCGTCGAGCACGATGCTGCTGCGGTCGCCGAGCAACCGCCGATGATCACTGACGACGCTTAGGCGTAGCGCCATGGTTGCCCCAGAGGTCGTAAATCCTTTCTCATCTGAATGCCTTTCGCGCGCACCCGCTTCCCCGGCGCGTCCGGACATATAATGTGCGGATCAACATAGCAGTCCCGAGCCCACACCCTATGGCAGCCAGTCACATTTTCAAGATTATGTTCGTGAATCAGGGCAAGGTTTACGAAGTTTACGCGCGCAAAGTCAGCCACGGCAGCCTGTTTGGGTTTCTTGAGATCGAGGACATCGTATTCGGTGAGCGCTCCTCGGTGGTAGTCGATCCGGGCGAGGAGCGCATCAAGGCTGAGTTCGAGGGGGTCAAACGCACTTATCTGCCGCTGCATTCGGTACTGCGCGTGGACGAGGTCAAAAAGCAGGGCGTCAGCAAGATCACGCCCTTTGAGGGTGGCAACATTTCGCAGTTTCCGGGCGCTTTGTACTCCGCGCCGCCGCGAGATTCTCCTCCCAAAAAGTAGCATCAAATTCGAGCCATGTTCGATCTTCCAGGCCCCAGCGCACTTTCCAGCTTCCGGATCGTAAAACTACTTGAGCGACTGCGGGCACTCGCGCCCGCCGTTACGAGTCTGGACGCAACGTTCGTGCATTTCATCGATGTGGCACGCAAGCTCACCGTCTGCGAGGAGGGTGTTCTTGCGGGTTTATTGAAGTACGGGGCATACGCGGACTCGGCTAGCGCGCCTACGGACTCGCAGGACATTTTGCTGCTGGTCGTGCCACGCGCCGGCACGATTTCGCCTTGGTCGAGCAAGGCAACCGATATCGCACATGTCTGCGGGCTCGATGCCATTCAACGCATCGAGCGCGGCATTGCCTACCGCCTTAAATCCACATACCCGTTTGCACGCGAACAGCTCGCAACCCTTGCGCCCATTCTGTATGACCGCATGACAGAGATGGCGCTGTTCCAAATAAAGGATGCGGTGCAGCTCTTCGAGCACGCGCCGCCGCAGCCGCTCGCGCGGATTTCACTTGCAAGCGGACGCTCGGCGCTCGAGCAGGCCAATACTCTCCTCGGCCTCGCACTGTCGACGGACGAGATCGAATATCTGTACGCAACTTTTGTTGGGCTCGGGCGCGACCCTACCGACGTTGAACTCATGATGTTCGCGCAGGCCAATTCGGAGCATTGTCGGCATAAGATCTTCAACGCCAGCTGGATCATTGACGGTCAGCTGCAAGACAAATCCCTGTTTGCGATGATCAAGAACACCCGCGCGGTAAGTCCACACGGGGTCCTGTCGGCGTACCGCGATAACGCCGCGGTGATCAGCGGCAAGCTCGGAGTTCGTTATTTTCCGGATCCGGACACGCTGATCTACGGCGGCGTTATAGAACCTATCGATATCATTCTAAAGGTCGAGACGCACAATCATCCAACGGCGATTTCACCGTTTCCGGGCGCCGCGACGGGCTGCGGGGGCGAGATTCGCGACGAGGGCGCCACGGGTTTGGGCGCGAAGCCCAAAGCCGGGCTGACGGGCTTTTCCGTCTCGCACCTGCGCATTCCAGGTTTCGAACGCGCTTGGGAGCGCAATTTTGGCCGACCGGAGCGCATCGCAGCCGCGCTCGATATCATGATCGAGGGCCCGATCGGTGCCGCATCATTCAATAATGAATTCGGTCGGCCCGCGATTTGCGGCTATTTCAGGACCTTCGAGCAGCACGTCGCAGGCGATCCCGCCGCACGCGTTCGCGGCTATCACAAGCCGATCATGATCGCCGGCGGTCTTGGCAATGTGCGCCGTACGCACGCATTAAAGGGCGAAGTGCCGCTTGGCGCCAAGCTCGTGGTGCTCGGCGGCCCTGCCATGCTGATTGGTCTGGGCGGTGGCGCCTCCTCGTCGCTGGGCAGCGGTGCGAGCACCGCCGAGCTTGATTTTGCCTCGGTGCAGCGCGGCAACGCCGAAGTGCAGCGCCGCGCGCAGGAAGTGATCGACGCCTGCTGGGCGCTGGGCGCGGAAAATCCAATCGTCCTCATACACGATGTAGGCGCCGGTGGGCTGTCAAATGCGATACCGGAAGTCGTCGCCCACAGCGCGCGCGGCGCGC
>DATCBZ010000173.1:0-7516 GCA_036511555.1 Steroidobacteraceae bacterium | reverse complement strand
ATGCAAGTGCGCTACCAGACTGCGCCACGTTCCGACCCGGGCACGGATGATATCACCGCCTCGCGGGCGGGGATGCAGCTCGAATGGTTCGCACGGCCGCAATAATCCGGCGCACAAGGGAGAATATCAGTATGCCGCGGGTCGCCAACCTGAACGGGTGCGTGCGCCGAAGCATCCCAAGCCCCAGGCCACCTAGGGTCAGGAGAATCGACGGTGCCGAAATCCTGCGCGCGATCGCAAAGATCTTATCCATGCCGCCAAGACGTGTTTCTACATCGGCAAAAGTCCGGCCCAAGTCCGCCCTGAGGCGCTCGCTACGCAAAATCAGCATTCGCCGCCGCGCTTCCAACTCGCGCCGGCTGTCGCTCACGGCCTGCGCTCTAACGCGGCCCGATCACGCTTGAGCTCATCGATGCTGGCCGCCATGAAACGGGGCTTCTGCCGCACACGAAGGCGCGCGAAATAGCCCATGACGAGGGCCGTCACCAGGAATATGGCGGTGAGGAGCCAAGCCACGAGGATGCGGTGGTCGTCCCAGAAAATGATGAGGATCGTAACGGCGAGCATCATTACAGAGAGGCCGCCGAACACCAGCGCCAGCATCATCGACAGCAGAATGTTTACGCCACGCTGCAGCTCCTCTTCAACTTCAGTTGAGAGAAGTTCAATTCGCGTGTGTATCAGCTCGACGAGGTGAGCGCCGAAATGGCGAATCAGAGCGAGCAGCCCCGGGGGACGTCCCGTCCCGGACCAGGGCTCCTCAGAGTCCACGGGACTCAACGGCGTCCGGCAAGGAGCCCGACAAGAAAGGCGATACCGGCGGCAACGCCAATCGACTGCCACGGGTTCTCACGTACGTACTCATCCGCATCCCCGAGGGCTTCACGGGCACGGCGAGTCAGGTCTTCCTGCGCCGTCGTCAATCGATCACGTACCACGCGAACGGTCTCTTCAGCCCGTGCGCGTACCTGCTGAATGCGCTCGCCGGCTTGGCCCGCCGTCGCGCTCAAGAGCGCCTCGGCATCCTCGAGCACCGATTGCAGGTCTTCCATCAGGTCATCGGCGGAGGACTGGGTTAACTCCGCAGCGGTCGCTTTACGTTTCCTAGCCATATTCAACTCCTAGTTTCTGACACCTTCAACGCCGCAGGACCTTCAGAAGTTCCTCAAGTTCGAGCCGAAGCTGCTTGACGATCTGCTGACTTTGGCTGACGTCGGTGCGGGCCTCTTCGCCCGTAAGCTTGTTGCGTGCGCCGCCTATCGTAAATCCCTGATCATATAAAAGACTGCGGATCTGACGGATGACGATAACATCTTGGCGCTGGTAATAGCGACGATTCCCGCGGCGTTTGACGGGCTTTAGCTGCGGAAACTCCTGTTCCCAATAGCGCAGCACATGCGGCTTGACCCCGCATAACTCGCTCACTTCACCGATTGTGAAATAGCGCTTGCCGGGAATCGGCGGCAGCTGATTGTTATTCTTTGGCTCCAACATACGCTTCAACTCGCGCCTTTAATTTTTGGCCCGGGCGGAAAGTCACCACACGCCGCGCGCTGATTGGAATCTCTTCGCCGGTTTTGGGATTGCGTCCAGGACGCTGGTTTTTATCGCGCAGATCAAAATTGCCGAAGCCCGATAATTTGACCTGTTCGCCATTTGATAGCGCCGCTCGCACCTCTTCAAAAAAGAGATCGACGAGTTCGCGCGCCTCGCGCTTATTGAGCCCAAGCTGATTGAAAAGAGCCTCGGCCATTTCCGCTTTAGTGAGAGCCATGCCCTATTCTCTTATTTTTGCGTTCAAGCTCGCGCGCAAGCCGGCGATGATAGACGCAACATTGCTGTCGACATCTTCGTCAGTGAGAGTGCGGGAAATGTCCTGAAAAATCAAGCCTAAAGCGATACTTTTTGTACCTGTTTCTAACCCAGGGCCGCGGTACACGTCAAAAACGCGGCACTGCTGTAAAAGGCTCGTGGCCGATAAGATTACACGCTCACGCAGGGCACTTAAAGACACGTTCTCATCAACGACGATCGCAAGGTCGCGGCGCACGAGCGGAAAGCGCGAGATGTCGCGAAAGACAGCGCGTTCTGATCGCAGTGCGTCATAAAAGGCGAGTTCGAACAGGATCGGGGGATATGTAAAATCAAGCTCACGCACCAGCATGGGGTGAAGCTCGCCGAGCCAGCCGACCGCGCGGCCCTGCCGCAGCAGCCGGGCGGCCCTACCAGGGTGCAGACACGATAGCTCGGCCGGCTCGAACCCAAACTCCCCCGGGGCGCCGGTTGCGCCGATCAACGCCTCAAGATCCGACTTCAAATCGAAGAAATCGACCGCCACGCGCGCCGCTCGGGAAAGTCCCCACTGCTCGGGCATGCGCGGCCCGCAGGCAAGCGCAGCAAGCGTGTCGACTTCGGCGGTTTCTGCGCCTTCCACTCTGAAGCACACGCCGTGCTCGACGAGGCGCACGCGCTCCTGTTGGCGGCGCTGATTTTCCGCGGCAGTGCGCAGTAAGCCGGGCCACAATGACACCCGCATGACCGACAGATCACTTGCAATCGGATTGGCCAGAGCAAGGCTTGCGCGCTCGGGGAACAGGCGCGCCTGCAAGTGCGGATCGACAAAGCTGTAGTTAATCGTCTCGTGATAGCCGCGCGCGCTCATGACTTCTAGCACGGCCGCTTCGGCCGGCTGCGCGCCACTGAGCGCCGGAAAATGATGCGCAGCGTTTGCCTCGTGCTCGGGAATCGCCGCATAACCCACGAGGCGCGCGACCTCCTCGATGAGATCCGCTTCAATTGAGATGTCAAAGCGATATGCGGGTGGTGTGACCTCCCAGCCCGCGGCAACGCTGCGCACACTCATCTGCAAAGCGCGCAGCGCGCCCTCTACATCCTGCGGATCAAACCTCACGCCTAGAAGGCGCGCAAGCTGCGCACGGCGCATGACAACTTCCGGTCGCAGCGGTTGATGCGTAGAAGAGACCTGCGAGACAATCGGCCCCGCCTTGCCACCGGCGATTTCGATCAGGAGCACGCTTGCGCGTTCGATGGCACGCGTCTGCAGGCTCGGATCCACGCCGCGCTCGAAACGCTGGCTTGCATCCGTTTGCAAGCCTAAGCGCCGCCCGCGGCCGCGGATGGCATCAGCTGCAAAATACGCCGACTCGAGAAAGACGTCGCTGGTTTCGGCGGTAACGGAGGTGCGCGCTCCGCCCATGATGCCCGCAAGCCCCACGGCGCCATCGTTATCGGCAATGACGAGCATATCGGGCGCGAGGTCGACCACGCGATTGTCGAGCAGTTGCAGGCGCTCCGCTGGCTGCGCATAGCGCGCACGGATTTCACCGCGCAGCCTTGCAAGGTCATAAGCGTGCAGCGGCTGCCCGAGTTCCAGCAGCACGTAGTTCGTCACATCGACGATGGGACTGATGCTCCTGATCTCGGCGCTCTCGAGCCGCGCGCGCATCCACGCAGGGGTCGGGATGCAATTGTTGACGCCGCGGATCACGCGACCGATGAGCGTCGGACAGGCCGCGGGCGCTTCCACCTGCACCGGGAAGATGTCCGCTATCGCAACCGATGCGAGCGCCACATCGGGCGTCCTCAAAGCATGGCGCGACAGTGCGGCAACCTCGCGTGCAATACCCAGGACCGACATTGCATCGCCGCGATTAGGCGTGACGTTGAGTGCGAGAATGGCATCGCTGTGCGCCGCCTCGATACCTTCGAGCTCAAAACCCGCCATGGTCAGGCGCGCGCCAAGCTCGGCTGCGTTCCAGGGCACGTCGAGCCACTCTTTAAGCCAGGCGTAGGAGAGCTTCATCGCCTCAGAACGCCCGAAACTGGTTTAGAAAACGCAGGTCGTTCTCGAAAAATAACCGCAGATCATTGACCCCGTATCGCAGCATCGCCAAGCGATCGATGCCGGCGCCAAAGGCATAGCCCGTGTAGCGCTCGGGATCAACGCCGCTTGCCGCCAAGACATTCGGATGCACCATGCCGCAGCCGGCGATTTCAAGCCAGCCCGTGTGCTTGCAGACGCGACAGCCCGAGCCGCCGCAGAAGACGCATCCCATATCCACCTCGGCCGACGGTTCGGTAAACGGAAAGTAGGAAGGCCGCAGACGCATGGCAAGGTCGCGCTCAAAAAATGCCGTGAGGAAGCCATGCAGGGCTGCCTTTAAATTGGCAAAGCTCACATTCTCATTGACTACCAAACCTTCCAGCTGATGGAACATCGGTGAGTGCGTGACGTCGTGATCGCAGCGATACACGCGGCCCGGCGCGATGACCGCAAGCGGCGCACCACGCGCGAGCATCGTGCGGATCTGCACCGGCGAGGTATGGGTGCGCAGTAACCTGCCATCCGGAAAATAAAAAGTATCGTGCAGCGCCCGCGCCGGATGATTCTGCGGAATGTTGAGGGCAGCGAAATTATGAAAATCGTCTTCGATCTCAGGGCCGACGGCGATGTCGAAGCCCGCGCGGCCGAAGAGCGTCTCGATGCGCAGGCGCGTCTGCGTGACCGGATGCAGTGCGCCCAGCTCCTCGCCGCGCCCGGGAAGCGTCACATCGATGCGGCCGGCGAGAAGTTCGCGATCGACTTTGTGCGATTCAAGCTCGAGGCGGCGCGCTTCAAGCGCGCTTTGCACACGCTCTTTCGCAGCGTTGATCGCCTGGCCGGCCGCGGGCCGCTCAGCAGCCGGCAGCGCGCCGAGCTGTTTCAGCGCGGCGGTGAGCTCGCCCTTCTTCCCGAGCCAGCGCACCCGCACGGCATCGAGCCCGGCAAGCTCCGCGCTCGATGCCACCTCATGCAGTGCCCGCGCAACCAGATCCGCAGGATCATTCACGGCTACGCCGTCCGATCAGGTGATGCCGAGCGCCGTCTTTGCCTGCTGCGCAATCGCGCCGAAGGCTGCCGTGTCGGCCACGGCGAGCTCCGCCAGGATCTTGCGGTCGATCGTAAGACCTGCCTTGCCCAGACCGTTGATGAGACGGCTGTAGGTAAGGCCGTAGGTGCGCGCCGCAGCGTTGATACGCGCGATCCACAACGCGCGGAATTCGCGCTTCTTAGCACGCCTATCCCGATAGGCATACTGACCGGCTTTGATCACCGCCTGTTTGGCGGCTCGATAGATCTTGCGACGGGCGTTGTAGTAGCCCTTCGCCTTGCCTAACATTTTCTTGTGACGCGCATGCGCGGTCACGCCACGTTTGACTCGTGCCATGGATCTCTCCTGCTAAATTAATTAAGTGGAGTAAGGAAGCAGCTGCTTCAAGCGACCGACATCTGAGTCGTGCACGAGGCTGCTGCCACCGGAGCGCAACTGACGTTTGCGCTTCGGATCCTTATGGCCGAGATTGTGGCGACGATGGGCCGAGTACCGTTTAAAGCCTTTCGCTGTTTTGCGAAAACGCTTAGCCGCGGCCCGGTTGGTTTTCAACTTGGGCATCTCTTCTCTCCTTTATAGCTTCCGGTCGCAGAAGCAACGAGTTGCTTCGCTTGCGGGCGAGCGGGGACGGCCCCGCTACTTCTTTTTCGGTGCAAATATCATGACCATCTGCTTGCCCTCCATCAGCGGGTTCTGTTCGACGACGCCTGTGACAGCGAGGTCAGTCACAACCCGATCGAGGAGCTTGCGGCCGATATCCTGGTGCACCATCTCACGGCCGCGGAAACGTAATGTCACCTTGGCCTTATCACCCTCGGTCAGAAAGCGAATCAGATTTCGCAGTTTGATCTGGTAATCCGCCTCACCCGTACCGGGACGAAACTTAACTTCCTTAACCTGTATGTGTTTCTGCTTGCGCTTCGCCGAATGCGCCTTCTTGTTCTGCTCGAACAAGAATTTGCCGTAGTCCATGATGCGCACGACCGGCGGTTCGGCGGTCGGCGACACCTCAACGAGATCAAGTTCAGCTGCCGTGGCCATTTGAAGCGCATCGTACCGGGACATGACTCCGGCCTGCGCTCCGTCTGCTGCGATCACGCGTAATTGGGACGCGGTTATTTCCTCATTGCGCCGGACGCGCTTCGTTGCAATGGCGATGCGTTACTCCTCCCACATTTGGCGCCCGCGGCTATCAAGCTCGATGTGCAGGCGTTCCAGGAACGTCTCTGCGGACATCGTGCCCAAATCCTTGCCACTTCGAGTGCGCACAGATAACAGATTTGCGGCAACTTCCTTGTCACCCGCGACTAATAAAAACGGCACGCGTTGCAGCGTGTGCTCGCGAATCTTAAAGCCCACCTTCTCGTTGCGCAAGTCGGTTACTACGCGAACTCCCTGATTTTTCAGCGTTTCCGCAACATTAAGAACATATTCGTTCTGCCGGTCGGTAATTGTCAGCAGCGCCACCTGCACCGGAGCGAGCCACGCCGGCAGGCGCCCGGCGTGGTGCTCGAGGAGGATGGCGAAAAAGCGCTCCAGGGAACCGAAAATCGCCCGGTGCAGCATCACCGGGGTGCGCTTCTGGCTGTGCTCGTCGATGTAATGCGCTCCGAGGCGCCCGGGAAGGTTCAGGTCCACCTGCAAAGTGCCGCATTGCCAGTCGCGCCCGATCGCATCGCGCAGCACGAATTCAAGCTTCGGGCCGTAAAAGGCGCCCTCGCCCGGATTCAGGCTGTATTCGATGCCGGCGGCCCGCGAAGCGGTCTTTAGTGCCTCCTCGGCACGGTCCCAGACATCGTCCGCTCCAACGCGGATCGCGGGTCGGTCGGCGAATTTGATCTTGACGTCATCGAACCCAAAGGCTCGGTAGATGTCGAGGATTTGCCGTGTTACCGCCACACACTCGGCGGTGATCTGTTCTTCGGTGACGAAGATGTGAGCGTCGTCCTGGGTAAACGCGCGCACGCGCATCAGGCCATGCAGGGCGCCCGAGGGCTCATAGCGGTGCACCTTGCCGAACTCGGCGAGCCGCAGCGGTAATTCTCGATAGCTGCGCAGGCCGTGCTTGAAGATCTGCACGTGTCCGGGACAGTTCATGGGCTTGATCGCGTACAGGCGCTCATCGGGCGTCGTGGTCAGGTACATGGCATCACCGAACTTCTCCAGATGCCCGGACTGACGCCACAGGCTCGCATCCATGAGTTCGGGGGAGCTGACCTCCTCATAGCCCGCGATGAGCTGCTGCTCGCGCATGTAGCCGATGAGCGTCTGGAAGATGAGCCAGCCCTTCGGATGCCAGAAAACAGCGCCTGGCGCTTCCTCTTGCAGATGAAACAGATCGAGCTCGCGGCCGATGCGGCGGTGATCGCGCTTCTCCGCCTCCTCCAGCCGATGCAGGTACTCATCCAGCTGCTTCTTGTCGGCCCACGCCGTGCCGTAGATCCGCTGCAGCATGGGATTGCGCGAATCGCCGCGCCAATAGGCGCCGGCAATTTTGGTGAGCTTAAAGGCCTTCAACTTGCCCGTTGAGGGCACGTGCGGCCCGCGGCACAGGTCGACCCAATCGCCCTGCCCGTAGAGGCTGATTTCCTCCTCACCGGGGATCGCGGCGATGATCTCCGCCT
>DATCBZ010000172.1:0-2577 GCA_036511555.1 Steroidobacteraceae bacterium | reverse complement strand
AATTAGCCCCTCAACGTAGCTTGGCCTCACTCATTCGACGTCTTTACCCGCCTCTTCTTCTTTTGCTGGTATACCATATATTTTTAATTCTTTGTCTGTCAAGCCGATGCAAATACTTTATGCTGACTGCTCGACTTCGCTTCGTGTTGGGGCTGAAGCGTCGCAGCCCGTTCGAGTTAATGAAATACGAATTAGTTACTTGCACGAGTTTAGGCGCGAGATGGTCGATGCCGGTCACCGAAAATCAGCCGCCGTAATGACCGGGATGCCGGCCATGGGAACGAAGCCTCCGCGCGTAAACCACTGATATATCTTTGAATGATATGGTGCAGCATTACCCAAGCTGTCCACCGAGCGCATCGATAGCACGCTGTTTAACGGCTTGACTCCGCGCATGCCGCGACCCGGCGGGCGCAAGGCTGCAACGATCGCAAGCGCTGCTTAGAGACAAGAATCCGGGAGAGACCATGGACACTAGTGAAACGAAGTTGCAGTCCCCGCCCGGAACAACGTCTCTTTTACTTGCACCGCTCAACGCGAAGAGTCTGCGTGATCAGGCCTACGCGCGCCTGAAGGCGGCAATCGCCGACACTGATATTTATGATCCTAAGCAGGAGCTCAGGCTCGACGAGCGGCAGCTCACTATGGCGCTGGGCGTCAGCCGCACGCCGATTCGCGAGGCGCTGTCCCTCCTTGAGCAGGAGGGTTTCATTCGGACGGTGCCACGACGCGGCATTTACATCATTCGTAAGTCAAAGCGTGAAATTATTGAACTGATCGAAGTATGGGCTGCGCTTGAGTCCATGGCGGCGCGCCTCGCGACGCTGCGCGCATCGGATGCGGAGATCGCGAAACTGCGGCATTTATTTGATGAATTCCAGAATTCACCGCCGTCCGAACATTTATGCGAATATTCCGACGCCAATATCGCCTTTCACGCTGAGGTCATCCGCCTCGGTGGCTCGCAGACGATCATTGATGAAACTCGGAACCTGCTACTGCACGTGCGCGCCGTGCGCCGCGCTACCATCACACAAAGTGACCGCGCGTCACGCTCAATCATTGATCACCTGAAGATTGTCGAAGCTTTGGAGCGTCGCGATACCGAACTCGCCGAGCGCTTAACACGCCAGCACACCCTTGACCTCGCCGCGCATGTCGAGCGGTACTGCGACTTCCCGGTCTAGCCTGCACTATTCGTGAAGGATGAGATTTTGGTGCTCACGAGGCCAAGTATTGCGATGTCGAGGCGTGAAGTCGATGCTCGACCGTGATTTTGGCGCCATGATGGACGTTGGCGTTGGATTTTCCGAGTGGGTGTCGCGCGAGTGTGAGATTTCGGCGACGGCTGTTCCGCGTGGCGCACGCAAAGTTATTCCGGCTGGTTTTTAGTGTCAGGCCGACGGCGCTATGTGAGCGCAGCGCCGAGGCTTCTGGCGATGATCTGCCAGTCGTTGCGATGGATGCAGGAAGCGGGCAGATGCAGCACGATGCGCCGCGCCGACGATTGTACCCAGGCACCGAGCTTCAAGAGGTGTTCGCGCAAAGTGCTGGCCTTGGCGGATCCATAGGCGGTACGCGCGCCGCGCAGACGCAGCTCAGGGTAGAGCACGTAGGCCGCGGCGGTCAGAAGACCTCGCAGCTGATTGGCGAGGAAGCGGGTGCAACTGGTGCGGTCGATCTCAAGTCCGATGCAGTTCTTTGATCCTATTTCGATGTCGCCGCGGGCACAGTAGATCGCTTCGTACAGATGCCGGGGCGAATGCGCCAGGTTCGTGACCACGAAGCGCGGGTTGTCTTTGGGCTCGCGGCCGGGATGGCGCACGACCTCGGCCTTGATGATTACGCGGCGGCGCTTCTCCCAAGTACCGGCGGCGTAGCGGCACTCGCTATGACATGAGCGGTCTCGCCCGTTGCGCGCGACAAGCGCCGGGCGGTGCCCATCAAACGTGCGGCGCGGCGTTCGAGAACCTTATTTTTAGCCATCGCGACCACGTACTCGAATTCCTCGCACTCGAGGAGGGCGAAGATCTCGGGTGCCGCATAGCCACCATCCAGACGCACCCGCAGCTGTGCGCGAGGGAAGGCCGTCCGCAGCCGCGGCAGCAGTCGCGAGAGGATCCCGATCGCACCGACCGAGGCGGCGGCATTGCCGGGGCGCAGCACGTACGCGAACAAGTACTGCTCGGCCTCCTCATTGAAGGTCAGGAACCCGGCTACCGGCAAGTAGCACCAAGTGTCGTAGTGACCTTTGAAGAAGGCCAGCTGCTGAACCCCATGCGTCGGGTCGTCCGTGAGGTCCAGGTCAATCGTGATCCGCTTGACCTTGCGCTTCAGGCGCCAGCAGTGTCGCTCGATCACCGCGTCGGCGAGCGCGATCCCATCCGGTACAGATTCGCCCGATCAAACGCGTTCTCGAAGCGCGAGAGCGTCGGCTGCGAGGCAAGATCCTCGCCACCGGGTCCCGACCACAGAGCAGCTTCTGGATCGGGTCAGATCCGAGTCGATCCGCATCATTACCATCCGGGTAGCCGCAGGCGATCGCATCCAAACGTTGGCGCACCAGATCCCCGATCG
>DATCBZ010000171.1:0-4636 GCA_036511555.1 Steroidobacteraceae bacterium | reverse complement strand
TCGAGGGCATTCCGATCTATGGCACCGTCAAGGAAGCCAGGGCGCGCAGCGGTGCGACGGTTTCGGTGATCTATGTGCCCCCGCCCTTCGCGGCGAGTGCCATCGACGAGGCCGTCGACGCCGATCTTGATCTCGTCATCTGCATCACCGAAGGTGTGCCGGTGCGCGATATGGTCAACACGCGCGAGCGGATGCGCGGAAAAAAGACGTTGCTGGTCGGACCCAACTGTCCGGGCGTTATTACGCCCGATGAGATTAAGATCGGGATCATGCCCGGCCACATCCACAAGAAGGGCCGTGTCGGAGTCGTTTCACGGTCCGGGACGCTGACTTACGAGACCGTCGGGCAATTGTCGGATCTCGGACAATCGACCTGTGTGGGCATTGGTGGCGATCCGGTCAACGGCCTGAAGCACATCGACGTCATGCGGCTCTTCAACGACGATCCGGACACTGATGCCGTTGTCATGGTTGGCGAGATCGGTGGCGACGATGAGGAAGTGTGCGCCCGCTGGATCAAGGACCACATGAGAAAAGCCGTGGTCGGCTTCATTGCCGGCGTCACGGCTCCGCCGGGAAAGCGCATGGGCCACGCTGGGGCAATCATTTCCGGAGGCAAAGGCACGGCACAGGAGAAGCTTGTGGTCATGGAAGAGTGCGGGATCAAGGTTACCCGCAATCCGGCCGAAATCGGCAAGCTCCTACGATCGGTGCTCTAGGATTACTCTAAGCCCCGCATCCTCACCTTTGAGGCGATCAACGTATTAGGGTCGAGCGATGCTTGCGTCGCGGCCCATTCGAATTAGGAGACGGAGCCATGCGAATTGCGATCGTCGGCCAGCAGGATTTCGGCAAAGCAGTTCTTCAGGCCTTTATCGATCGCGGTGACTCCGTCGCAGGGGTGTTCTGCGCCCCGGAGAAACCAGGTGCCAAGGCTGACTCGCTCCGCTTTGCGGCAGAGCAAGCGCTTATCCCCGTATACCAGATGGCTTCCCTCAAGACCGACGCGGCTCGTGAAGCCCTGCAGGCGCTCGAAGTCGAGATTGGAATCATGGCGTACGTGCTGCAGTTCGTGCCGCAGGAGTTTGCGACGCTTCCGCGCCACGGCATGATCCAATATCACCCCTCGTTGTTGCCCCAGTATAGGGGCCCGAGTTCCATCAACTGGCCGATCATCCGCGGCGACACGCGCACGGGTGTGACGATATTTCGGCCGACCGACGGTCTCGACGAAGGCCCCGTCATCCTGCAGCAGGAGACCCCCATCGGCGCCGACGAGACGCTTGGCAATGTGTACTTCGAGCGACTGTTTCCGATGGGCATCGCCGCACTGCAGGCCGCCGCAGACCGCGTCGTGAGCGGACGCGCCGAGGAAACGGCGCAGGACGAAGCGCGCGCAAGTTATGAAGGCTGGTGTCTGGCGCCCGAAGCTCAGATCAACTGGCACAATCATGTTGATCTCGTCTACAACCTGATTCGCGGCTGCAATCCGTCGCCGGGAGCCTGGACAATGTTTAAGGGCAAGAAGCTGCAACTGTTCGATGCCCGCAAGCATCCGTCGCGCACTTTTTCGCAGGTCAAAGGCGGCATAGGTGTCGTCACGACGGTCGGTGATCAGAGCCTGCACATTACGGCGCAGGGCGGCCAGATCGAAGTGCTCGCGCTTAGGTACGCTGATGGCAAAAAAATTCCCGCGCCGCAGTTCTGCGGCGAAGCTGGCGTTTGCCCCGGCACCGTTTTTGGAATCTGACACGTAAGTTCGAGAACGAGATTCTCTGCGATGGTTTCGGCTGCGAGAATTGAGAATACGCTTTGACGCTGACCCACTTCATCTCTTTCGGGGAATCTCAATGAGTACTGCCTATATCACCCACGCCGACTGTCTGCGTCACGACATGGGCGCAGGCCACCCGGAGAGCCCTGATCGTTTGCGTGCAGTGGACGAGCAGATGCGCAGCAGCGGGCTGATGGCTCAGATGGTCTGCTTGGAGGCGCCGCTTGCAGTTGCCGACGATCTTAAGCGCGTGCACGATTCGGCCTATGTCGACCTCATATTTGCACACGCGCCAGTGGAAGGTTATCTGCAGCTCGACCCTGATACGGCAATGAATCCGGAGAGTCTTGGCGCGGCGCGGCGTGCGGCCGGTGCGGGCTTGCTCGCTGTGGACGAGCTGATCGCGGGCCGCGCCCGAAACGCGTTCTGCGCAGTTCGCCCTTGCGGCCACCACGCTACGAAGACTCAGTCCATGGGTTTTTGTATTTTCAATAATATTGCCGTCGCGGCGGCTTATGCGTTGGAGAAAAAGGGTTTGCAACGCGTGGCGGTGATCGACTTCGACGTCCACCATGGCAACGGCACCGAAGATATGTTCAGCGCGCTGCAATGGCAGGATCGTGTCCTTATGGCGAGTTTTTTCCAGCATCCTTTCTATCCCTACAGCGGCACGGACAGTCCCGCGCGCAATATGATCAACGTACCGCTGGCGCTCGGCAGCGGCGGCGCCGCCGCCAAAAAGGCTGTCGTTGAGCAGTGGCTGCCCGCACTTGAGACGTTCAAACCCGAGATGATTTTCATCTCCGCCGGTTTCGATGCTCATCGCGACGACCCGTTAGGCGGCCTGGACCTTCTCGAGGCTGACTATGTTTGGATCACGCGTCAATTGATGACGCTTGCCGCGCGCCACGCGCAACAACGCATCGTCTCCATGCTCGAGGGTGGCTACAATCTCAACGCCCTTGGCAGAAGTGCCGTCGCGCACGTCCAAGCCTTGCGAGAGCACTAGCCCAATATCATGCGGCGGCTTGGCAGCGCACCTTCAACAATTGGGCCTGATGCCACTTAGAAGGATGTCGCGGTAGAGACCGCTTCGAATTTTTTACTGCCGCCGACACTTTGCTCGCATTCGTATGTTCCTCCGCCAACTCGAATACCTCGTGACTCTTGCCCGCGAAAAGCATTTCGCCAAGGCCGCCGAGGCCTGTCATGTCTCACAGCCGGCGCTCTCGTCGGCGATCCGCAGCCTTGAGAAAGAGCTGGGCGTCATGATCGTGCAGCGCGGCCGCCGTTTTCTGGGACTCACCATCGAAGGCGAGCGCGTTCTGGCGTGGGCGCAGCAGACTCTGGCATCGCTGGCACATATGCACGAGGACGCCTCAGCCGCCAAATCCGCCATGGCGGGGACGCTGCGGATTGGCGCGATTCCGACCACCATGACAGTCGCAGCGTTCCTAACCGCACCGTGTCGCGCTGTTTATCCCAACATTCGCTATACGGTGCAATCTCTAAGCACGGAGAGCATTTTCAATCAGTTGGACCACTTCGAGCTCGACGTTGGTCTGACCTATCTCGACAACGAAATTATCGGCGGCTTTGAACAGCTGCACCTGTTTAACGAGCGCTACGTGCTACTCGCGGGAAGCAAGGAATCGCTCGAGTCGTCTTTGACATGGGAACAGGCGGCGCGGTTGCCCTTATGCCTTCTCACTCACAACATGCGCAATCGGCAGATCATTGACGCCGCCTTTCGCCGCGCGGGTGTGCAGCCCGCAGTAATCCTGGAGGCGGATTCGCTCTTTGCGCTGTACGCGCACGTGAGCGAAGCTGGGCTCTTCAGCATTATGCCGCATAGCCTTTTGAGCTTTTTCGACCTCGCGAACCGTGTTCAGGCGCGTCCCTTGATGCCTGAGCTGACCCGCGCGATCGGTTTGATCGCGCGTAACCAGCCGGCGCTCGCGCCCATCACGGCTGCGTTTTGGGACATCGCCCGTGCGCTTGACCTTCAGGCGCGCTTCGACCAGGCGATTGTTTAGGCCAAGCTAAGCTTGTAACGACGCCCTGCGGCCACTCCGCGCCGCGTACGCAGGCGTAGGCGCCGTTGATTCGTCGCGCCTATCAGCTCATCCGTCCAAACGATTAGACGGATTGCTCAGTTGATCCCACACTGACTTTGGGAAAAACACCTAGCCGGTTGAGCCTGCGGCAGGCTCGCCGGGAGCCATTCAAGGACAGACGCATGAATCGCGAACCCGGAATTAAGCACTTTCAATTATTCATCGACGGCAAGCACGTCGCTCCCAGCGGCGGTACCTATTCGCTTGATATTGACCCTGCCACTGAGGAAGTGATCGGCATGGTCGCCGAGGGCGACAAGGCGGATGTTGATCTTGCCGTCAGCGCGGCGCGCGCCGCGCTGAAGCGATGGGGCGCAATGCGGGCGGCCGAGCGCGGGCGCATTCTGCAGCGCGCCGCGGCTCTTCTCGAGGAGCACCAGGAAGAACTGATCAAGCTTGAAAGCCGCGACGCCGGTAAACCGCTCGCGAGCGTGCGCCGCCAAGACATGGCAGCGGTGCTTGATACCGTACGCTATTACGCCGGTTGGTGCGACAAGATCACCGGTCAGGTGATACCCGCGCGGCCTGATGCGCTGACCTATACGGTGCGCGAACCAGTCGGCGTGGTCGCGGCCATCGTCCCATGGAATTTTCCGCTGATGATTGGTATGTGGAAGATCGCGCCGGCGCTGGCGTGTGGCTGCACGGTAGTCGTCAAACCGGCCGAATTAACACCGCTCAGCCTGTTGCGAGTCGCTGAGCTGTTCCTGGAAGCCGGCCTGCCTGCGGGCGCGCTCAATGTCGT
>DATCBZ010000170.1:0-2181 GCA_036511555.1 Steroidobacteraceae bacterium | reverse complement strand
CCATTCTGATCTACATGATCTATTCGAATATGGTGTCGGCGGGCAAAGTGTGGCTGGCACGCGGCACGGTGCCTGAGTACCTCGGACTATGGTGGGTGCACGCCAGCGTCGTGCTGCTCACGGTGGCTATCTATTTTGCGCCCGGGGCTCTTGCCCGACTGCGCAATAGAAGTTCTGCATGACATTACTCGACCGCTACATCATTCGAACCATCTTGGGATCCGTTGCGCTGGTGCTTGCCGTGGTGGTAGTGCTCGGCGCCCTGTTTCTCTTTATCGGCGAGCAGGAAGATATTGGCGTCGGCCGCTACTCTGCGCTCGATGCGGTCTGGTTCGTGATCCTGAACGTGCCGCAGCAGGCCTGGCAGGCGATGCCCATCGCCGCCCTCATTGGCTCGCTCGTGGGTTTAGGATCGCTTGCGCGCGGCAGCGAACTTACCGTCATGCGCGCAACCGGTATCTCCGTGGCGCGGCTCGCCGCCGCGGCGCTCGGTGCCGCGTTCATCCTCATCACGCTTGAAGTGGCGCTCGGTGAGTATCTTGGCCCGCAGCTCGAGCAGGCCGCCAAACAATACAAAGCCTTCAATAAATTTACCGACATGAGCTTTGGCAGCAGCGGCGGCGCCTGGGTCCGCGATGGCAACGTCATTCTGAACGTGACGCGGCAGTCCTTGGGCGGCCACTTTGGCGCGATGCAGGTGTTTGAGCTCTCCCCCGACCATCGCCTGCGCGCGATCGGCCACGCCGCCCGCGCAACCGCCGGACAGAATCGCAGCTGGCTCTTGAGCGACTACGCCGAATCGCGCTTCACCCCGGGGCGCGTCGTGACGCAGCCGCTTGGCGCGCGCGTCCTCGAATCGACCGTCAGTGCGGGATTTCTTGGCCTTGCGGTGCAAAGCCCGGGGGACCTTGATATCTCGGCGCTGTGGGGTTTGATCGGTTACTTCCGCGTCAATGCACTCGACGTCGGACCGTACGTATTCGCGTTCTGGTCGCGGATTGCGCGCACCGTCGCCATCGCCTTTGCGGTGCTGCTCGCGATCCCGTTCGTGTTGGGCTCGCTGCGCTCGGCCGGCGCGGGTGCACGCACTCTGGTGGGGCTGCTTCTGGGCCTGGGGTTTTTCCTGCTGCAGCGCCTGATCGAAAGCGGCACCATCGTCTTTCAGCTAAACCCGGTCGTGCTTGCGTGGTTGCCGACAGCTCTCTTGATGGCCGTGTCGCTCGGACTGCTCGCGCGCGCGCGCTGAGCGCGCCCGCTAGTTCGAGGGCGCTTGCGGCGCCGCTGGCATGGGGTATTCCACGGGATTTTTCTTGCCGGCGTCGGCCTTCTTGCCTTTGGGCTGCGGCGGCTCAATCGGCTTCAGGCGCTGCTCAAGAGGCGTGAACATCGCGTCATATTTGTAGGCCGGAATCTCGAGCTGCCAGCCGCTCAAGCGGGCATTGATGCTGTCGGCCTCGGCCTGTGATTCCTTTGCGGTCGAACGCGCGGCGAGCGTGATGTAATGGTGCGCGCCATCGGCGCGGCCGCTGACATCAAGCTCGAGTCCGTTGAAGGTGCGGAAGATTGCATGGTCGGGCTTGGCGGCATCGGCGGCCGCGGCCGGCGGTCGGCGCACATCGTCCGCCTCGAGCGCTGCAAACACGCTGCCGACTGAGTCCGCGGCACCCGCACTGGCAAGCTCGCGTCCCTTTGGAATCGCAGTGACCTGATAGTCGGTTTGTTGGGGCGCTGCGCGCGCGGCGGTATAAGCTGGCCCGGTGGCGGTTTCGATCAGCGCTTCTTTCATGCGCTGCTCATTGATGTCGACGATGTTGCGGTCGATCCAACGAGGCGGGTCGGCATCGACGTTGACGAAAGGCTGCGCGAGCAGACTCGGCGCAGTGTGAAGAACGCGCACGAACCCACTTTTGCCGGCGGCGGCCTTACCGATGATGAGCGCAAAGGTTTTCTTGGGTGTTATGATTTCGACGAGCGTGCCGGTCGCCTTGGGGGATGAACTGTCCTCGACGCCGAGCTGGCTGTAGAGGGCGCGGTTGCGGGTTTTCTCTTCGAGCACGCTCAGAGCGCCAAGGTCCAGCAACAGTTTGCGCACGCGCCCCGAATCGGCCGGGTAGTCGCGCTCGGCCACGAGCCAGGAGCCGGGGCGCTTCTGCAACGTCGTGCGCGTGCCGTCACCCTTGG
>DATCBZ010000169.1:0-5755 GCA_036511555.1 Steroidobacteraceae bacterium | reverse complement strand
CGATTACGTGATTCTTGAAGGCGGCTACCATGGCCTCTTTGATGCGGCCATGTGGTATACGCCGATGGACCAATGGGCTCAGGTCGGCGCGCCGGAAGTGCGCCCGTTCAGTGAAGGCATTCCGGTCAGCAGCAGAAGTTTTGCGCACTTCGTGCAGGCCAACGATGCGAACCAGCTTGAAGATGTGTTCAAGCGCCGCGGCGCATCAATTGCCTGCCTCCTGATTGAGCCGATCATGGGCAATTGTTTGGGGATCGCGGCGGAGCCTGAGTATCTGCGCGCCGCCCGGGCGCTGTGCGATCAGTACGGTGTCGTACTCTTGATCGACGAGGTGAAGACGGGCTTTCGCGTGGCTCGCGGCGGCGTGCAGGAACTTTACGGCGTGCACGCGGACCTGTGTACCTTCGCCAAGGCCGTGGCCAACGGTTATCCCATCTCCGTGTTGGCCGGACGCGAGGCGATCATGCGCAAGATCGGTCGCGGCGTCGCCCACGGCGGCACCTACACCGCGCACTCCGTGTCGCTTGCGGCGGCGGAGAAGACCTTGGAGATCCTGGCTGAAACCGATGCACTCGAGCGCGTGGCAGACTACGGCACGCGCTTGCGCGCCGGCATGCGCACGGTCTTAAGCGCGCGCGGCATCGCGCACAGCTTCGTCGGCCATCCATCGATGAGCGGTCTATATTTTGCGCACGAGCCGCCGCGCAACTATCGCGACTGGAAGGGCAGCGACTATTCGTTCTACGACGCAACCGCGAAAGTACTGCACGACGAGCGCATCCTGTGCGAGCCGGATTCGCGCGAGCCCTGGTTCGTCTCGGCGGCGCACGATGATGCGTGTCTCAAGGAGACGCTGGCGGCGTTTGAAATCGCTGTCGACACGACCCTGCAAGCGGGTGATGCGACACACAAAGTGCCTGCCTGAAGCGCCTTCCGGGTCACTCACGGCGTGGCAGCCATTAAACACACCGGCCGGCACGACGCCATCATCGTCGGCGCCGGGCATAACGGTCTCGTCGCGGCCTGTTATCTTGCGCGCGCCGGGCTTGATGTTCTGGTGCTGGAGAAAAACGCCTATGTAGGCGGCGCCGCCGTCAGCCGCAAGCTCTACAAGGACTTCACCTACTCCAACTGCTCCTATGTCTGCAGCCTCTTGCGGCCCGAGATCATCCGCAGGCTCGAACTGCCGCGCTACGGGCTGCAGATCATTCCCTACGAGGGCGGCTGCACGATGATGCGCGATGGTGGGCATCTTGCGCTCTACGACAATCATGACGCCCTGCGGCGCGAGATCGGACGCCACTCGGCGCGCGATGCGGAAGCCTATGATCGCTACGCGCGCGATGTCATGCGCCAGTGCCGCTTCATCAAGCCGCTCCTGATGCGCGAGCCGCCCGATCCGACCTCCTTCAAGCCGCGCGATATCGCGGAACTTTTATTCCTGGGCAAGCGCTTTCACGGCCTGGGCGAAGCGCAGATGTACGACACGCTCCGATTCTTCACCATGAGCGCTGCGGATTACCTCGAGGAATATTTCGAGAGCGAAATCGTCAAGGCGCATTTCTCCGGCAGTTCAATTATTGGCACCGCGCTGGGGCCGCGCTCGCCGGGCAGCGCTTATGTCCTCTTGCACCATTACATGGGCGATATCGACAACACCGTCGGCGCCTGGGGCTTCGCCCGCGGCGGCATGGGTGCGATTTCAAACGCGCTTGCAGCCTCCCTGCAGGCAAGCGGCGGCTCAGTCCGCAGCGCCGCGCCGGTGCAGGAAATCCTGGTGCGCGGCGGCCGCACCGTGGGCGTTGCGCTGGAAGGCGGCGAGGAGATCCACGCGTCCGTCGTGCTCTCGAACCTTGATGTGCGGCGCACGTTCCTCGAGACCATGCAGGCGCGGCATCTGCCCGATGAGTTCGTGCAGCAGGTGCGCAATTTCAAGATCCGCGGCTCCTCCGGCAAGCTCAACATTGCACTCGATGGCATGCCCGATTTTCCGGCGATCCCGGCGGGCTCGCCCACCATCCGTGGCGATCTGCACGTCACCGATACGGTTGAAATGATGGAGCGCGCCTACGATGACTGGAAGGAGGGCCGCTGGTCACGCGCGCCCTACATCGACATGCTGATTCCTTCGCAAATTGATCCGACGATGGCGCCGCACGGCAAGCACTACATGTCGGTGTTCGTGCAGTACTGTCCGTACCGTCTGGCAGAGGGCGAGTGGACCGCCGAGAGACGAGCTGCCTTTGGTGCGACGGTGATCGATGCGATCGCCGCGCAAAGCCCGAATTTCAAGGATCTCATCCTGCACGCCGAAATCCGTACCCCGTGGGACATCGAGCGCGAGGTGGGCCTTACCGAGGGCAACATTTTTCAAGGTGAGCTCACGCTTGATCAGCTGCTCTTCAACCGGCCGATTCCCGGTTACGCGCAGTACCGCTCCCCGGTGCGCGGCGTCTACATGTGCGGCTCCAGCACCCACCCCGGAGGGGGCGTGATGGGCGCGCCCGGCGCGAACGCCGCGCGCGCTGTGTTGCGCGACCTTAAGAAAGAGAATTGATATGACGGTCGCAGGCGCGAAGCCCGAGCACTATGACTGCATCGTGATTGGTGGCGGCCACAACGGTTTGGTGTGCGCAGCGTACCTTGCCAAGGGCGGCCGTCGGGTGTTGGTGCTCGAGGCCGCGAACGCCGTCGGCGGGGCTGCGGCGACGCGCGAATTTGCGGCCGGTTACCGGGTTTCCTGCGGCGCGCATCTCCTGCATTTGATGCCGCGCGCGCTCATGCAGGAGCTTGCGCTTGCTCAGCAGGGTTTGCGATTCGCGCACGAAGCCATGCCGACGACGGCTCTGTCCGCTACCGGTGCGGCGCTCTCGCTCGGAATCGACGGCGGCCGTGCCCTATCCGGCGTATCAAGCGCCGATACCCTGGCCTACCCAAAATACGTATCCCAGCTGCAACGGCTCGCGAACGCCTTGCGGCCGGTCATGGCGAGCATTCCGCCGCGTCTGGGTACCGACGGTTGGTCGGACCGGTTGGCGCTCCTGCGCTTGGCCTGGCATGTCAGACGTCTTGGCCGGCGCGACATGCGCGAGCTGTTGCGCATTATTGGCATGAACGTTCACGATCTTCTGGTAGAGCACTTTGAGACACCGCTCTTGCAGGGCGCGCTCGGCTTCGATGCGGTGCTGGGCGCGAATTTAGGGCCGCGTTCGCCGGGTACGGTATTGTCGCTTCTGTACCGGCTCGCAGCGCAAAGCGATGATGCGCGCCTCGCACAACCCGTGGGCGGCATGGGGGCCCTGTCGGATGCGCTGGCGAAAGCGGCAGCGACCGCCGGCGCGACCATTCTCACCGGCTCCGCCGTCGCGCGCATCGATGTTGCCGAGGATCGTGTGGCCGGCGTGACGCTCAAATCCGGGCACGCGTTCAGCGGCGAGGTTGTGGTTTCAAGCTGCGATCCGCAGACGACATTCTTGGGTCTTCTCGGCACCCAACACCTCGACACCGGTTTCGTGCGCCGGGTGACGCACCTGCGCACGCGCGGGCTTGCGGCGAAGCTGCATCTGGCTTTGGATGCGCTGCCCAAATTTGCGCACGTTGCCGCAACTGCCCTGACCGGTCGACTGCTGATCGCACCGTCGCTGCAATACATCGAGCGGGCCTACAACCACGCAAAATATGGAGAATTCTCAAGCGAGCCGATCATGGAAATCACCGTGCCCACCGTCAATGACGCAAGTCTTGCGCCGCACGGCAAGCACGTGCTGTCGGCGATCGTGCAGTACGCACCCTACGCGCTGAAAGCGGGCTGGCAGCAGGAGCGGCAGCGCTTTACGGATTTGGTGGTCGCAACCCTTGAGCGTTACGCGCCTGGACTCACCGGCAGCATCAATTACGCGCAGCTTCTGACGCCGGTCGACATTGAACGTGAGTTCCGCATCAATGGCGGCCATTGGCATCATGTGGATCTCGCCTTCGATCAATTCTTCATGGTGCGTCCGGTGCCCGGGGCCGCGCAGTATCAGACGCCAATGGCGGGACTTTACCTCTGCGGCGCCGGGTCTCATCCGGGCGGCGGCGTGATGGGTGCTGCGGGTCGCAACGCGGCGCGGCAAGTTCTGCAGCGGGCCGCCTGATATGGACGCCGTGCCGCATTTCAAACAGCCGCTTCTTAAGACGCCGTTTCACGAGCGCTCGCGCGCCTTCAGTCAGCTCGATAGCTTCATCGCCTGGTCCGGATACACCACCGTCGATGTGTTCACAAGCGTCGAGCAGGAATATTTCGCGATCCGCAACGCCTGCACCGTCTATGACCTGACGCCGATGGTGAAATACCGGATCGCAGGCGCCGGCGCCACTGCGTATCTCAATCACCTCGTCACGCGCGACGTGAGGAAGCTTAAGCCGCTGCGCGTGGCTTACGTCGTCTGGTGCGACGATGCCGGGCACCTCATAGATGATGGCACGATCTTTTGTCTTGGCGAGAACGAGTACCGGCTCTGCACCGGTGAGCGGCAGCTTGATTGGCTCCTTGCCTCGGCGGTCGGCTTTGATGTTGAAATCACCGAAGTGACCGCGGACATTGCGGCGCTGTCGGTGCAGGGACCGACATCGTGCGCAGTGCTGAAGGACTTCGGCTTAAGCGGCATCGAGTCGTTGAAGCCCTTTGAGATCCGGCACTTTGTCGTCGACGGCCAAAGCATCATGGGTTCGCGCACGGGCTTTACCGGCGACCTGGGCTATGAGCTGTGGATGGCGCTTGACCACGCCGAGTCCGTGTGGGACGGTCTCATGGCGGCGGGGCGCACGCGCGGCATTCGGCCGATCGGCTCGAAGGCTTTGAATGTTGCGCGTATCGAGGCGGGGTTCATCATGCCGAATGTCGATTTCGTCTCCGCCGAGCGCACGATCCACATCGGGCGTTCGCGCTCGCCGCTCGAGCTCGGCTTGGGTTGGCTCGTTGATTTCAAGAAGGGCCACTTCACCGGTCGCCGCGCGCTCGTCGCCGAAGAGAAGCACGGCGCGCGCCGGCGGCTCGTCGGTCTGGATATCGACGGCAATAAGCCCGCGCATAATTCTCTTCTGTATTCCGATCGGGAGGCGACGCACGAAGTGGGCAGCGTGACTTCCGCCGTGTGGTCACCGACCTGCAAACGCAACATCGCGCTGGCCACGCTCGACGCACCGCACTTTGCGATCGGCGCGGCTGTTTGGGCGGAGATCTACTTGAACCGCGAGCTCCTGTGGGAGCGGCGCGTCGCGCGCGCACAGGTGGTCGAAAAGCCGTTCTACGCACCCGAGCGGCGCCGCGCGACTCCCTCGGGAGACTATTAAAAGCCATGACTGCGTTGCGCCCCAACAGCCCGACCGCCCCGTCGTACACGCTTAACGAGCGTCCGTGGCTTGATTCGAACGCCAAGCCGCAGATTGTGATCGAAGGGGTCGGCAAGTCCTACGACGGCTGCGTCGCGGTTGACAATGTCAGCCTCAAAATCTTCAAAGGCGAGATGTTCGCTCTCGTGGGCTCCTCAGGCTGCGGCAAGACGACTCTGTTGCGCATGCTCGCGGGATTCACCCGCCAGACGAGCGGCCGCATCACGATCGACGATGTGGAGATGACCGGTGTGCCGCCGCACGAGCGGCCGGTGAACATCATGTTCCAGTCCTATGCGCTTTTTCCGCACATGACGGTGGAGAAGAATGTGGGCTATGGCCTGCGGCGCCTCAACCTTGAACCGGCGGTGCAGAAGCAGCG
>DATCBZ010000168.1:0-6095 GCA_036511555.1 Steroidobacteraceae bacterium | reverse complement strand
CGGCCGTGAGCATGTGCAGCAGACGATACGGGAAGCTTGGGTTAAAGATGATTGCGAGCCAGTCGACCGGATAGGCAACGCCATTGCGCATCACATGTCCCGCCGGCGTCTGCATCCAGCTGTTTGCCGACAGAATCCAGAACGCCGACATAGCGGTCCCGAGCGCAACCAGTACCGCCGCGGTGGCCTGCAGCCACGGCGGCGTTCGCTTCCAGCCAAAAAGCAGAACGCCAAGAAAGGTCGCTTCCAGGAAGAATGCAGTCAGAACTTCGTAGCCCACCAATGGTCCAATTACGTTGCCGGCCACCTCCGAGAAACGGCTCCAGTTCGAGCCGAACTCATACGACATGGGGATTCCCGAGACCACGCCCATCGCAAACGACACGGCGAAGATCTTCGTCCAGAAGCGCGCCAAACGGTGGTAGTGATCGCGGCCGGTGCGCCGCCACAGAATAAGGAGTGTGGCGATGAACGCCGACAGGCCGATCGTGAAGGCCGGAAAGATGATGTGCACGCTGATGGTGAACGCGAACTGCAGACGCGCGAGCAACACAGCGGTCATGAACGGATCCTTCGAGAATGGCGGGCGGCCTATTCTCGCCTCTTCGGCCCCGGTGGAACATCTTATGGTATCCACGCGTTAGGTTGAGTTCAGCCCGGAGATTTGGGGGCCGTGCTGGTGCGTTTGCAAGATGATGAATTTACAAGGTTTATCGTCCTTGAAACGGTGAAACTTTGGCTGCATTTAGCACTCTAACCCTCCGAGTGCTAAAATCCGTTCCTACCTGTTGGAGACCTTAAAACCGATGACTACTGCATTGGTTGCTCGAAACGACCTCGCCCTGACCGGCCCGCTTGGCAGCATCGACGCTTACCTTGAGCGCGTCAGCCACATTCCCGTGCTGACCCGCGAACAGGAACGCGCGCTTGCGGAGCGGTTCCTCAATGAAAACGATCTGGGCTCTGCCCGGGAGCTCGTACTGGCGCATTTGCGCTTCGTCGTGCATATCGCACGCGGCTACGGTGGCTATGGACTGCCCATGGGCGACCTCATTCAGGAAGGCAACATTGGCCTGATGAAAGCCGTGAAGCGCTTCAATCCGACATTGAATGTGCGCCTGGTTTCGTTTGCCGTGCATTGGATTCGCGCGGAAATTCACGAGTATGTCCTGCGCAACTGGCGTCTCGTGAAGGTCGCGACAACCAAAGCGCAGCGCAAGCTGTTCTTCAACCTGCGTCGCATGAAGAAGAATCTCGCGTGGCTGTCTGCGGACGAAACGGCGGCTGTCGCGCGCGAGCTTGGCGTCACAACCGCTGAAGTCACGGAAATGGAACAGCGCCTGACCGCACGGGACATGTCATTCGACCCGACGCCCGAATCGGACGAAGACGAGATCTTCAGTCCCTCGGCATTCCTGACCGCGCCGGATGCGAATCCGGCCGAAGCGGTCGAGAGTGAAGAGTGGGATGCGGATTCTTCCGACCGGCTGCAGAGCGCGCTTGGCCGCCTCGACGATCGCAGCAGGAAGATTCTGCAGCGGCGTTTCCTGACCGACGACAAGGCGACTTTGCACCAACTCGCAGACGAGTACTCGGTATCGGCGGAACGCATCCGTCAGATTGAAGCGAATGCACTGACGAAGCTGCGCGGGATGATGGCCGCCTAAGAGCAAATCATTCGAAGCGAAAAACCCTGGGCCTGGCGTTCTTACGAGCGCCAGGCCTTTTTCGCTATGATGCTCAATTCATTTTCGGAGCCCTCTCGTGCCAGCATTTGCGCCAACGCTAAACCCGCTTGATCTCTACGGCGTCCGCGCGCTGCTCAGCGAGGATGAGCAGATGGTGCAGGACTCGGTCGCGCGCTTCGTCGACGCTGAAGTGCTGCCCGTCATCCGCGAGTGCTTCGAACAGCACCGCTTTCCCAAGGAGCTCGTGCCGCAGATCGCAGCTTTGGGTCTGCTCGGATCGTCGATCAAGGGCTACGGCTGCGCCGGACTGAATGGCGTGAGCTACGGTCTCATCTGTCAGGAGCTCGAGCGCGGCGACTCAGGCATCCGCAGCTTCGTCTCGGTTCAGTCGTCGCTTTGCATGCACCCGATCTATGCGTTCGGCAGCGATGCGCAGAAGGAAAAATATCTGCCGCGCATGGCAACGGGCGAGCTCATCGGCTGCTTTGGTCTCACCGAGCCGCATGGCGGATCGGATCCGTCCAACATGAAGACGCATGCCAAGAAGCAGGGCGCCGATTGGGTGCTGAACGGCTCGAAGATGTGGATCACCAACGGCGCCATTGCCGACCTGGCCATTGTCTGGGCGCAGACCGCGGATGGCATTCGTGGCTTCATCGTCGACAAAGGCATGAAGGGATTTACCGCGCCCGAGATCGAGAACAAGTTTTCGCTGCGCGCTTCGGTTACCGCCGCATTGTTCTTCGATCACGTCGTAGTGCCGGAAGAGAATGTGTTGTCCGGCGTTGTCGGCCTCAAAGGCCCACTCACGTGTCTGACGCAGGCGCGCTACGGCATCACCTGGGGCGTGATCGGCGCCGCCCAGGCGTGCCTCGCCGAGCTCCTCGAATACACCAAGACGCGCGTGCTCTTTGGCAAGCCGCTCGCGCAGACCCAAGCCGTACAGCTGCGCCTCGCCGATATGGCACGGCGCATCACGACGGCGCAACTTTTATCTCTGCAGCTCGGCCGGCTGAAAGACCAGGGCACCATGACTCCCGCGCATGTCTCGCTTGCGAAATGGAACAACTGCCGCATGGCGCTCGACATTGCGCGTGATTGCCGCGACCTCTTGGGCGGTGCCGGAATCAGCGCCGAATTCTCCCCGATCCGCCACATGCTGAATCTTGAAAGCGTGATCACGTATGAGGGCACGGAGACGATCCATCAGCTGACGATCGGCCGTGAGCTGACGGGACTTAGCGCCTTTTAGAAAGGTAGCGGCGGTTAACCGCCGCGCCGGTGGTCTGGCGCCTGAAGGCGCGATGGATTGCGCCGATCCGCCGTAGCGCATTCATTCACGCCGCGGTCAGTAGGTGACGATGGGCGGTGCGGACGGGTTCACGGCCACTTCGATCATTCCCCCGGCGATGCGCACTGCGTGCGTTGCGAGCGCCCGCGCTGCGGGAGGTGCCAGCACGAGCCCATCGCGAACGTCGAAACAAGCGCCATGTAGCGAGCAAACAAGCCGTGTCCCGCGAAGCCAGCCCTCAGACATGCGGGCGTCGGCGTGCGTGCAAATGTTGTCGACGGCAAAAACGCCATCGCGCGTATGGCAGATGAGGATCTCGCGTCCGGCGACACGGCAGACCTGCATACGCCCTGCAGGCAAATCGGTAAGCGGCAGGGCGGCTTGGAATACGGGCTCACTCATGCGCTCTAGAATGCGCGCTCCCAAGGTCGCGCGCGAAAGGTTACCCCCTGTTACGAAGCGTCGCTGCCTTGCGACGTTTATGTAGTGAAGAAACTACAAGATTTTGTTACATCGAATGGGTACAATTTTCGGGACTCGAGATTCCGCAGACGCCTGCAAGCGCCGGTTTTTCCTAGATGTATCGGCGCCGACATTCTTCTACCTAAGTTCGAGCCCGTCGGTGCAGTATTCGAGCTGATGCTTGAATGGCACAACAATTTGGAGCGTGTAAAAACAGAAATTTGGGCGATCGGCGCGAGCACGGGTAAGGCGGCCACTCACTTTTTGAGACCGTCGGAAACGCTGTAGATGTGCGTGGACTCACACGCAGGCTTTGAAGATTTTTCGGCCGGAGCCATGAGCTCCAACGTTTCAGCCGCAAGCATTTATGCTCGTGACACGCCAGCGCGCAGTGGGCTTAAAACTCAGGCACCTGCCCGCGCTTGGCCGGAGCTGACATCGATCGACCTGGTCGTGATGAGGCGATGACTGCAAACCCTGCTATCAGCAGGGTTTTTTTTGACCGCAACCTTGCACGCAGCAGCCGTCTGAAATTTGGCAAGCCACACCAATACATGCACACTCGCCGCAAGCGACTGGGCCGTTGAGAATCCCGCTGGGCCCTCAGGAAAAAGAAGCCACTTGGCAGCGTGGCGCACAAAGGGGATGAATGCGGATTAACTGCTCGCGCGGCGCGCGCCTACTCGCTGTTGGCTTCCTCTGCGCCTCTGCGCCAGGTTTTGCCGCCGGCTCGCACGAAGTGCTACGCACCGATCTTGCGCCGCTGATCGACGAGGCCGCAAAATCCCGCGAGCAGTTCGCCGTCAATATTCCGCACCCCCTGACGAGCGCGAATCATGGCGCCTGGTCGGTTGCCGGAGGAACCGCGCTCTGGCGTTACTCGATCCAGATTCCGAGCGCCGTTTCGCTCTCCTTTCACGCCACGCGTGCAGCACTTCCGGCAGATGCCGTGTTGACCGTGCGGGCGGGATCGATCCTCTACAACTACCGCCCGCGCGATCTACGCCATGGTGAACTGTGGAGCCGCATAGCCCGTGGCAACGCTCTTGATTTGACGCTGCGCGTTCCGGTGAGCGAGCGCTCCCAGGTCAAATTCGAGATTGTGAGCTTTCAAGCCGGCTATCGCGGCCTTGGCGGTGGGACCGTCAATCATCCACATTACGATCAGATCCTGCAGGCGGCGGCGGGCGCCGTAAACGCATCATGCGTCGTCAACTACGCGTGCGACATCACCGCGAACAATACTGCCCCAGGCAAGACTACGCTTGGACTCGTCATTGGCAACCTATTCCAATGCACAGGTGTGCTTCTCAACGATGTGCCCGGCGACAACACCCCCTATGTATTGACCGCCCGCCACTGTCAAAGCGGCAAACTCGGCGGCGGCAATCCCGGAGCTGCAACCGGAGTCACCGTTTATTGGGACGCGAGCTCAACCTGCGGTCAGGCGCTGGGCTCCCTTTACGATCCGGGCATCGTGACTCAGAGCGGCGCGACGACCGTGGTCGAGCAGCAGGATATGTGGCTCCTCAAGCTCGACGAGAGTCCCCTTGTCACGGACGCCTACCTGGCAGGCTTCGACGCAACCGGCGCCAGCGTGCAGGGCGGCTATACGATTGATCATGCGTTGGGGTACGACAAACAACTGACCGATTGGTTTGGGACGGCCTATGCGGAGCAGGAATCCGGCGTGCTCGGTGTCAGCTATCTCTCCGATTTCCTGGAAGTCGTCAATGCCACCGGCAACATCGGACCCGGGGCCTCCGGCAGCGCTCTATTTGACCAGAACAATCGCCTCGTCGGTACGCTGAGTCTTGGCCGCAGTTCGGGCGATAGCTCCGGCTACCAAAGCTGTCCTGCAGCGAGCCCCTCGGCGCCGAACGGCAACAACGGCACCGCCGATTTCACAGCGCTTGCCGCGACTTGGAATACGACCTCCGACACGACGAGTTCAACCGGCACTGCGACCCTGCAGAACGTACTGGACCCCGCCAATACCGGCACGCGCATCGTTAACAGCAGCGCTGCGGTATACGTAACCCTCACAGCCTCAGCTAACAGTTTGCCAGTCGGCACCGAGGAGACTCTTACCTGGAATGCGCCGGGCGCCTCTGCCTGCACGGCAACTGACGGCGTTGCCGGGGATGGTTGGACGGGCTCGTTTGCAAGCCACGCAGCCATGCAAATTTCCGAAGCCGCTGCCGCCGAAGTCACCTATGGACTCGATTGCGCATTTGCAGACGGCCGGTACGCAACCGCAATCGTCACCGCCACATGGGGATCCCCGACTCCAAAGCTGACTTTCACGAGTTCGTTTGTTGTGTGGACAACCCGACCGGCGACTCTCACTTGGACGTCAAATGTATCGCCGTGCACTCTCGCCGGTGGATCGCTGGCATTGAGCGACCTGCCATCCTCGGGTGTCGCAACCACGACGCAGTCAACACCAGGCGACGTCACCTACACGATCTCGTGCGGAACCGGTAACGACGTCGTGACTGCCAACAGCTACGTGCAGTATCAAAGCCCGAGCATGCAGTTGACCGTCAACGGCACCGATCGCCTGCTCGGCGAGGTCCTTACGCTGCAGTGGCGCAGTTACGCCGACAGTTGCGCGCCATCGGGCGGCGCGCCAAACGATGGCTGGAGTACCA
>DATCBZ010000167.1:0-5698 GCA_036511555.1 Steroidobacteraceae bacterium | reverse complement strand
CGCTACAGCCTGAATGACCACTGGGTAATAAAAACCGAAGCGGGCCAGGCGCGCGGCGCCGACCTCGTCTACACGATTCAGAAATAGCAGGCGGGCGCCACGGTCTTGTATTGACCGTCGGTGCATTAATATGCAAAATGCGTGCAACTTTATGCAGGCATTGCCATGGCGCTGATCGACCATCACCAATCTGACCGCCGGAACGCCGTTGTGCGCCTCTTGGCGAGCGGCAACGTGCACAAGCAGCAGGATCTTGTACGCCTTTTGAAGAAGGAGGGGTACGTTGCGACCCAGTCCTCGATCAGCCGCGATCTGCGAGAGATCGGCGTTTCCAAAGCGCGCGGGCGCTATGTGCTGCCGCCGGCGGAGGTGGTGCGCGCCAATGGCAGGTTCAACTCGCTCGCACAGTTCGTGCAGCAGATCAAGCGCGCTGGTCCTTGCATGACCGTCATAAAAACCTCGACGGGCGCTGCACAAAGCGTCGCCGTCGCCATCGACAAGGCACAGTGGCCGGAAGTCGTGGGCACGCTCTCGGGCGATGACACCATCTTCGTTGCGACCGCCGATACGCATGCGCAGGCCGCCATCATCGCCCGCCTGCGTGAAATGTTTCGGCTCTGAAGCGATGTCCAATACTGCAATCGTGAATGGCGAGCCCATCGTCGTCGCCTACTCCGGCGGTCTTGACACCTCGTTTCTCGTGCCGTGGATCCTCGAGCGTTATGGCCGCCCGGTCTTCACCGTGACCGTGGACACGGGCGGCGTTGACGCCAAAGCGGCACGCGCGCTTGAGGAGCGCGCCTATGCACTCGGCGCCGCTCAGCACCACTTGGTCGATGCGCGCGACAGCTATTTCGAGCAGGTACTGCGCTTTCTCATCATGGGCAACGTGCGCCGCGGCCAGGTCTATCCATTGTGCGTCGGCGCCGAACGCGTCATGCAAGCACAAACCATTGCACAAATGGCGCGCACACTGGGAAGCGGCACGATCGCCCACGGCTGCACCGCGGCCGGCAACGATCAGGTGCGTTTCGAAGTCGCGCTGCGCACGCTCGCGCCAGATCTGGAAGTCTTAGCTCCGGTGCGTGACCAGGCCTTTAAACGCCAGGATGAGCTCGACTATCTGCGGACACGTAATCTGCCGGTACCACCGTTCGGTGCCGCTTACTCGATCAACCGCGGCTTATGGGGGGTGACGATCGGCGGCCAGGAGACGCTGACTTCCGCTGGCTGCATTCCCGAAGCAGCCTGGGTGCTGACACGCGACGCATTCAAACAGCCGCGTCAAGCAGCGCATCACACCCTGTCTTTTGTGCGCGGGCGCCCGACGGCGATTGATGGCCAAGGCCTAGGAGCCGTTGCCTTGATCGAAACGCTTGAGGCACTCGCGGGCCCCTTTGGCATCGGCCGCGCTATCCATTTAGGCGACACCATCATAGGCACCAAGGGCCGGGTTGCCTTTGAAGCACCGGCCGCCGAGACGCTGCTCGTCGCACACCGCGAACTTGAGAAGCTCGTATTGACAGCGCGCCAGCAGCGCATCAAAGAGTTGGTTGCGCAACCCTACGGTGATCTCGTACACGAAGGTCAGCTTCTTGATCCCGTGTGCCGCGATATCGAAGCGCTCCTGCTGTCATCGCAGGCGCGCGTCACGGGAGATGTGCACCTGCTCTTGCGCCCCGGGTGCTTGTTTGTCGAAGGGGTCGAATCTGCCTATTCGCTCCTGAGCGCATCGCGCGGTGTCTATGGCGAGTCGGCGGGCGAATGGACCGCAGCCGACGCGCTCGGCTTCTCGAAGATCGCAGCTCTTACCGGCATGTTTCATCGCCGCGCCGGCGAGACCGGCGACGCTGCAACTTCATAACCGCTCAAAGGACTACGGTAACCTTCATGTTGCGTGTCTTAGTCGACAAAGTCGCGTCGGTAACACAGGCCTGCGGCCTGTCGCGCGAGCTGCGCGTCGCGCCGGACATTCCGCCCGAGGAGGGCGTGGTGGTGGTGGTCGAGATCCTGAACAACAAGAGCACCTACAACACGCTCGAGCTTACGAGTGGGCGCATGGCGAAAGTCGGCAAGGGCGACATTGTCGCGGGCGCTCTTGGACACCGGAAGGCGCTGTTCGGCTATTCGGGGCACGTGCCACCGGCAGTGAAGCCGGGCGACATCATCCAGATGCTCAACATCGGCGGCGTACTCGGCATCTGCGATTCGGCCAATCCAGAAAAGGGCAAGCCTTTTGATTGCCGCGTCATCGGTGTGGTGCTGCACTTCCCTTATCTGGGTGAACGCATCGGGGTGCCGGCCCGCGTGGGCCAGCGCGCACTTGATTTCAACGCGCCACTGGATACTCGCGGTGTGCCGGTCGTGGCGATCGCCGGTACCTGTATGGAGGCCGGCAAGACGGCCGCAGCTTGCGCAATCGTCAGCCGCATGCGGCATCGCGGGCTCATCATCGATGTCTTCAAGGCGACCGGCGTCTCCTTGCGGCGCGACATTCTGGCGATGGAGGATGCTGGTGCACGCCGCGCGCTCATCTTTACGGATCTTGGAATCGTAACGACCACTCGCGCCAACGGGCCCGCCCTGACGCGCACCATGCTGACAGAGCTTGCGGCCGGCAAACCAGACGTCATCGTGTTTGAGCTGGGAGACGGGATATTGGGCACTTATGGGGTCGACGCCATTCTGGAATGTGCGGACATCAGAAAAGGGCTCACCGCTGTCCTGCTATCGGCCAACGACCCAGTGGCCGCATGGGGCGGCGTCAAACTCCTGCGCGAGCGCTTCGGTATTGAGCCCTGCGCCGTAACCGGGCCCTCGACCGACAATCAGGTGGGCGTCGAGATCATCACGAGCCAAATGCAGGTCCCGGCGTTCAATGCGATGAGTAACGGCGCGGCGCTTGCGGATTGCGTCATCGAGGCCGTCGGCCTCGCAGGCGCGCGATGAATGCGGGCATTCCGGCCTTCGTGCTTGGCGGTACCGGCTATGTCGCCGGAGAACTGCTGCGGCTGATCGCTGGCCATCCGCGCTTTGAACTCGCGGCGGTGCTCTCCGATAGCCATCCGGGCGAACCGCTCGCGCGCGCTTTCACGCACCTCGCAAGCGCTTACCCCGACACCGCTTTCAGCGCGCTAAGCGACGTCGAGCACCAACTCTCGCAGGTGCCGCACTGCGCGATCTTCTCTGCCGCGCCGCACGGCGCATCAGCCGCGCTGATCGATACTCTGCTCGCCAAGGCACAAGCCTGCGGCACCCGTGCTCGTGTGGTGGATATATCGGCCGACTTTCGCTTCCGCTCCGCACAAGCCTTCGAGTCGATCTACGGGCATGCGCATAGCGCACCGGCGCGCCTCGATGAATTCACCTGCGCCCTGCCTGAGCAGCTTTCGGCTCTGCAGACCCCGCATGTCGCCCATCCGGGCTGCTTTGCAACAGCAACCTTGCTGGCAGCCGTGCCGCTCATCGCCGCGGCGCTGACGACCCCGCGGCTCTTTGTAGCAGGCATCACCGGAAGTACCGGTTCGGGAAGAAAGCCGACGGCAGGCACGCATCATCCGTTGCGCCACAGTGATCTGTATTCGTATAACGCCCTGACACATCGTCACGCTGCGGAGGTTGCGGCCTGTATCCAAAGTGCCTGCGGGGCCGAGGCTGACATTGCCTTCGTGCCGCACTCCGGCCCGTTTGCGCGCGGCATTCATGTCACTGTGCAGGGCGAGCTGCGCACGGCGCGCGACAGCGCTCACGTAGTGGCCGCATTGCGCAGCTTTTATTCCGGCGCGCCATTCGTGCGCGTGCTCGATCATGCGCCGCGAATGAAAGACGTCGTCGCGAGCAACTATGCGCATCTGTCAGCGGTCGCCAAGGGCCGCACGGTCGCAGTCTTCTGCGTAATCGACAATCTTGCAAAGGGCGCGGCGGGCGGCGCCCTGCAGTGGATGAATCGGATATTTGATCTGCCCGAGACGACCGGCCTTACGGCACCGGCGCCCGGATGGACTTGAACACGGTGGACTATTTGGCCCCCGTGTTCGCGCAATACCCGCTCGAGGTCACGAGCGCCCACGGCGTGTGGCTGATGACGCGCGACGGCCGCCGCGTACTCGACCTGTACGGCGGGCACGCCGTAGCCGCGTTGGGCTACGGGCACCCGGGCTGGACGGCGGCACTCGCAAACCAAGCCGCCGCCTGCAACTTTCAAAGCAACGCCGTGCCGATGCAGGTGAGAAATCGCGCCGCGGCACGGCTCGTCGCGTTTTCAAAGCTGCCCTTCGCAAGCGTGTTCTTCGTCAATAGCGGCGCCGAGGCTAACGAGAATGCGCTGAAGCTTGCATTTCGCATGACTTCGCGTTCGAAGATTGTAGCGGTCGAGGGCGGCTTCCACGGCCGCACCGCCGCCGCCGGCGCCATCACCTGGGGCGCGCGTGAGAAGTGGTATGGCTTTCCACGCACACCCTTCGATGTCAGTTTCATTCCGCGGCGCGAACTGGCAGCAATCAACGCGCACGTAACGGAAGAAACCGCAGCCGTAATCGTCGAGCCGGTGCAAGGGGTGGGTGGGGCCTTTGATATGGGGGCGGAGTTCTTAGAGCGCCTGCGCAAGCGCTGCAATGAGACGGGTGCGGTTCTGATCTTTGATGAAGTGCAATGCGGCGTCGGGCGCAGCGGCGAGCCGTTCGCCGCCAATCTCTACGGCGTACTTCCGGACATGATCACGACCGCGAAAGCGCTCGGCAACGGCTTTCCGTGCGCCGCCCTGCTTATGTCGGCGCCGGTCGCAGCAGCGGTGACGCTCGACAGCCTCGGCACGACCTTCGGCGGCGGACCGATGGCAAGCGCCGTCATTGAGGCAGTAATCGAAGCGATTGAATCAGAGAACCTGCTCGCACGCGTGCGCCGCGTCGGCGCCTATATCCGCGCTACCTGCATGGTGGGCCCGGTGCTTGCCCATCAGGGCGCGGGCTTTCTGACCGGCCTGCGTGTCAATCGTCCGGCGAAGGAGATTCACGCGCAGCTCCTCGAGCGCGGCATTCTCACCGGTACCAGTGCCGATCCGCAGATCATTCGACTATTGCCGCCCTACATTCTTGAAGAAGAGCACGTCGATATCCTGCGCGCCGCATTGATTGCCATCAACGCCTGATGCGCCTGCCGAGCCCATGCCCATGAAGCGCTTCATCGATCTAGCAGAATTCAGCCGTGAGGAGATCTCTGAGCTCCTGCAACTGGCAAGGCGCCTGCAAACAGAACCCGAACCGCGCGCGCTCGCCGGCAAGATTCTGGGTCTTGTATTCTTCAATCCATCGCTGCGCACGCTTGCCTCGTTCCAGTCCGGCATGGCGCGCTTGGGCGGCACCTCGTTTGTGATCTCTCCGGGTCAAGGGACCTGGCAGCTTGAGACCCGGCCGGGCGCGGTCATGAACGGTGCGGCTGCGGAGCACGTACGCGAAGGCATTCCGGTGCTCGCCTCCTACTGCGATGCGCTCGGCATTCGTGCTTTTGCCGACGGCAAGAGTCTCGCCGACGATTTGGCGGACAAAACCTTCGGCGCGATGGCGGCGCTCGTCGACAAGCCGCTCATCAACCTCGAATCAGCCGTCAATCATCCTTGTCAGGCTCTTGCCGACTGGAAGACGCTCGACGACTACGCAATTCCGCAGCGCGCTAAATTTGTGCTCTCGTGGGTTTACCATCC
>DATCBZ010000166.1:0-3474 GCA_036511555.1 Steroidobacteraceae bacterium | reverse complement strand
CGTGCGCGCAGGCGCTGCGCAAGGACAATACCGGCTACGATGTAAAATCGCTCTTCATAGGCGCCGAAGGCACGCTTGGAATCATCACCGCCGCCAATCTCAAACTCTTCCCACCGATCCGCGCCACGGCGACGGCGTTCGTGGCACTCGCCGATATTCAAAGCGCCGTGACTCTGTTGAGCGAATTGCGCACCGCCAGCGGCGATCGCGTGAGCTCCTTCGAGCTTCTGCCGCGGCTTGCGATTGAGCTTACGGTGCGCCACATCGAAGGCATCGTTGATCCGCTGCGCGAGCCGTATCCCTGGTATGTTCTGTGCGAACTCACATCGTCTCAGGAGGACGCTGCGCTTGCGGCAGTGTTGGAGCGCGTGCTTGGCAACGCGCTCCAGCACAACCTGATTCTCGATGCCGCGATCGTACAGAGCGAGCGCGAGCGCACACAGCTGTGGCGCCTGCGCGAGAGCGTTCCGGAAGCGCAAAGCCGCGACGGCGCAAGTTTGAAGCACGACATCTCTTTGCCGATCACCGTATTACCGCAATTTGTCGAGCGCGCCGGCGCGTGGCTCGAGGCCCACGTCTCCGAGGCAAGGCTCATCGCCTATGGGCACGTCGGGGATGGCAATCTGCACTTCAATCTCAATCAGGCACCCGGCGCGGATCGCGCGCAGTTTCTGGAACGCGAGCCGGCTGTGAAGCGCGCCATACACGAACTCGTGCACGAATGCGGCGGCAGCTTCAGCGCCGAGCACGGCATCGGCAAACTCAAGGTCGGGGAACTTGAACGCTACGCACCGCCGGTTGAGCTGGAACTCATGCGCGCGATTAAGCGCACGCTCGATCCGCACGGGATTTTAAATCCGGGCAAAGTACTGCAGAGGCAGCCATCGTGAGTGGTGCCGGGCGCATTTTTTTGGCGCTCGCGCTCATGAGCAGCGCCTGTACGCCGCAGGCGCCGCCCGCGGCGTACACGGCAGCGGCGCAGCCGCCAGCGCCGCTCGCCGACGGCTCACCGCAGATCACCGACTCAGCCGATGGCGTGCACATCGAATATCGTGTGTACGGCCACGGCGATCCGGCCATCATTCTGGTGCACGGCTGGTTGAACAACGCCAACTATTGGAACGCGCAGCTTGATGATCTCAAGACGCGCTACACGGTCGTGACGTTGAACCTTGCCGGTCACGGCGCGTCCGACAAGAACCGCAGCGACTGGTCCATCACAAACTACGGCGAGGACGTGGCGGCGGTCGCGCGTGCGATCCCGAACAAGAGCCTCGTGCTCGTGGGGCATGCGATGGGAGCGCCGATTGCTTTACAGGCGGCGCGCCGCATCGGCGCGCGCGTCATCGGCATCATTGCCGTCGATGCGTTGAAGACGATCGGTCAGCCGCCCATGAGCAAGGCGCAGTTCGAGGAGCTGGTGCAGCCGTTTCGTGCCGATTTCATCGGGCACATGCACGAGTTTGTGGGTCAATACCTTTTTACGAAGGATGCCAATCCGATCTTGGTGCGCAAAGTAGCCGACGACATGTCGCTTGCTTCCCCGGCGATCGCCATTGCCTCCTTGGAGGCGCTATCGAGCTACGATTTCGGCGCCGTGCTGCCGAATATCAAGGTTCCCATCATCGCCATCAATTCGGATTTGAATATGCCGACCGATGAGGCCCGCATCAAGAAGTCGGCGCCGACATTCAGCAGCATCGTCGTGCCCGGCACGGGGCACTTCCTCATGATGGAAGCTCCGCAGCGCTTCAATCCGATACTGCTGCACGCCATCGATACGCTCGTCAAACCCTAGCGGGTCAGGTCGCGCGCACGAGTCCTTCCTGCGCCGTACTTGCCACGAGCCGTCCGTCGCGTGCGAACACATTGGCGCGCGCAAAACCGCGCGCACCGGAGGCGCTCGGGCTGTCGAGGTCGTACAGGAGCCATTCGTCAACGCGCAGCGGCCGGTGAAACCACACCGCATGATCGATGCTCGCCATGATGAGCTTGGTGCTGAGAAATGGCGCGCCGTGCGGCAGCGTCGCGGTATCCAAAAGATAAAAGTCCGATACATACGCGAGGAGACAGCGGTGCAGCATCTCATCGTCGGGCAAGCGGCCGACGGCACGAAACCAGACTTGGCGTTCCGGGGGAGATTTCTTCGGTTCAAGGTAGTTGATCTCCTGAACCATGCGAAATTCAAACGGCCGCGGCGTGGCGATGAAGCGCCGCACCCGCTCCGGCAAGCGCTCGGGCGTCTCCTTTACTAGTGCGCGCAGCGGCGCCATCGCATCCGGGAGCGTCTCCGGGGGTGGGACCTTGGGCATCGGTATCTGGTGATCGAGGCCGCTTTCTGCGACCTGAAAGGAGGCGGCCATGTTGAAGATCTGTTCGCCGTGCTGGATGGCCGTCACGCGCCGGCTTGAAAAACTCTTGCCGTCACGGCTGCGGTCAACGTTGTAGACGATGGGCGCATGGCAATCGCCGCGTCTGAGAAAATACGCATGCAGGGAATGCACCATGCGCTCTTTCGCAACCGTCGCAAAAGCCGCCCGCAGTGCCTGGCCGAGCACCTGGCCGCCAAACACCTGCGGGCTGCCGATATCCTGACTCTGGCCGCGAAAAAGATTGATCTCGAGCTGCTCGAGCTCGAGCACCTCCAGGAGCACGCCAATCCGCGGATCGGCCGCCTCGTCTGCAGAGTCGCGTGCGATGCGCGTCACCCGATAATGAAGTCGCCGTTCATGAGGCCGTTGTGCCCGGGGAACGTGCACATGTACTTGTAAGACTGGCCCTTCTTCAGAAGCGACGTCGCAAAGGTCACGCTCGCCGATTCACCGCCGCCAACCACTTTCGTGTGCGCGATGACCCGTGCATCGTCCTTTTTGACGTAATTATTGGCCGCGCCCGCCGCCAGTCCATCACTCGCCACCGCCGCCATATCTTCGGCCTTCACGAGCACCCAGTCATGCCCCATCGATGCTGCCGGCAGCTTGCCGACGTGGGTGAGCGTGAGCTCAACCTGCGTGCAATCCGCGCCGATCTTCAATTGCTTCTGGTCGTACTGGATCATGTCGTTGCCAGTGATCGCAAGCTTGCACAGTTTCGCCGCCTGCGCGGGCGTGCCGAGCAAGAGCGCCGGCATGCCAACAAGTACCATGGCCGCGAACGTATTTTTAGTGAACCGCATGTCATTCCCCTTCGTGATGCCTAAGAGCTGGTGACGCCGAGCCGTTTCTGCATGATCGGGCTGGTCGTCGTATATTGCAGGAATTGCTTTTTTTCCGGAAATAAATGGTGTTGGATGCCGAAAGCGGCGAGCGCCGCCTCATGAAAGCCTGACAGGATGAGCTTTTTTTTGCCCGGATAGAAGTTGATGTCGCCGACGGCAAACACGCCCGGCAGGCTCGTCTGAAATTTTTCCGTATCGACGAGCAGCGCCTTCTTCTCAAGCGCAAGCCCCCATTCGGCGACCGGCCCAAGCTTCGG
>DATCBZ010000165.1:0-2660 GCA_036511555.1 Steroidobacteraceae bacterium | reverse complement strand
GCACTGGAACAGCCTCTCAAGCGCGAGCCTCTGGCCGGGTCAGAAGCTTGTCATTCGTGTCCTCAATCGTCACGGCTGATGGCCTTCCTTAAAGGCAAACGCGCGCTCATCGTCGGCGTTGCGACCGAGCGCTCCATTGCCTGGGGCATCGCGCAGGCGCTGCATCGCGAGGGCGCAGAGCTTGCGTTCTCCTACGTTAACGACAAGTTGAAGGAACGGGTCGAACCGCTCGCCGCGAGCCTCGGATCGCAGCTGACGCTGCCGCTTGACGTCACGGTCGATGCGCAGATAGACGCGGCGTTCGAGCGCCTGACACTTGAATGGGGATACCTCGACATCTTGGTGCACGCCGTCGCGTTCGCGCCGCGCGAAGCGCTTGCCGGAGGGTTCGTTGCAGCCACGAGCCGTGAGTCCTTCCGCATCGCGCACGATGTGTCAAGTTACAGCTTTACGGCGCTGGCGCGTGCCGCGCAGCCATTGATGGCAGGGCGCGCCGGCGCGCTCCTTACCCTTTCCTACTTGGGCGCGGAGCGTTCGATTCCCGCCTACAACGTCATGGGGCTTGCCAAGGCAAGTCTGGAGGCCAACGTGCGCTTCCTTGCTGCCGATCTTGGACCCGTTGGCGTGCGGGTGAATGCGATATCAGCAGGTCCGATCAAGACCCTTTCTGCCGCCGGCATCGCAGGCTTTCGCAAAATGCTCGGCCACGTGGGTGCAGTGGCCCCTTTGCGTCGCAACGTGACGCTTGAGGATGTGGGCAACGCTGCCGCGTTTCTCTGCTCCGACCTTGCCGCCGGCATTACCGGTGAGATCCTGCACGTCGACAGCGGCTTCAGCACCGTCGGCATGACTTTTCCTCACGAAATGGAAGTCTAAAAACCTACGCCTATTCAAAGGCTTTCGGGTTTTTCTTAACCTCGGTTATTCTGCGTACTTCTTCCGTATACGCCTCGACGTCCCCCTCGGACTGACGTGCCAGCACCTTTTGCGCCGCCTCGGCATCCGCCTTCGCGTCAGTCGCCTCGCCGTGCGTGCGCACGCTCGTGACGGCGAACACCGCGGCCCCGCCCTCCGGCAGCGGCAAAGACCGATACACGGGTTTCGCGCCGGGCTTAGGCGCATGGAACACCGCCTCGCGAATCGGCGCCGGTACCGACGGGTCCAAGCGGCCGACGAAGTGCGCCGGCTCCGCCGTGACCCCGAGGTCGTGCGTCACCTGATCGAAGGATGCGCCGGCGTTGAGCTTATCGCGAGCCTGATCGGCAGCCTTGATCGCAGCGTCGTTGCCGCGCTCCTTGAAGATGGCGGCCATGATGACTTCGTGCACCTCCGCTAACGGTTTGGGAGCCGCCTTGTGATGCTCGAGGTCCTTCACGATCACGATACGGTCTTCACCCAAGAGAACCGGGCCACCGAGGCCACCCTCATCGAGAGTCGCCGGACTAAATACCGCCTGCTGCAACTCGGCTGAGGTGCCAAGCGGCGCCCCCCCGGCGCCGCGCAGGAATTGCTGCACCTGCCCCGTCTGCAGCTGGAACTCCTTGGCGAGCGCGTCAAAATCCGCGCCCGGTTGCTCGAGCCTCTTTTGCAGCTGCTCTTGACGATCGCCGAAGCGGTCGGAGGCTTTATCGCGGCGCACCTGGGCCTCGATCTCGCCCCGTGCCTCATCAAAAGTCTGTGTCTTGCCCGGCTGGACCTCATCCACGCGGATGATGTGATAGCCGAACTGCGTCTTGACGGGACCGCTGATGACGCCGACCGTCGCATTAAAGATTGCATCGCCGAGCCCAATCACGCTCTTGCGGTCGACCCAGCCCAAATCTCCGCCGTTAGAAGCGGATCCCACATCCTGCGAGTATTGTTTGGCGAGCGCTGCGAAGTCCTTGCCGGTGCCCGCCTCGGCGAGCACTTGCTCGGCTTTCTTGCGGGCGATGGCGTCGCCATCCTTGACGGGCGGAATCTGAATCAGAATATGGCGTGCGTGACGCTTCTCCGGCACCACATACCGGTCCTTCGCCTTGTTGTAATAGTCGTGCAGCTCCGCATCGGTCACCGTCATTTGGGCTGCGAGCTGATCCAAGCGCAGCTCACCGTATTCAAGCTTGACCGACTCGAGCGTCATGAACTGCGCGGCGTGGGTCGCGTAGTAAGCCGCCACAGCAGCTTCATCCACACCGCTCGTACCTTGAAATTTAGCCGGCGTCAGAAGCGCATAACGCACCTCGCGCTGCTCATCGGTGAGCGCCCGCAGCCGTTCGATTTCGTGCGCGGTCAAAAAGTCCGATGCCTGCATGGGCATCTGCACCTGCGTGCGCTCAAGCTCTTCGCGGGTTTTCGTCGTAAAGGTTTCAAGCGGAATGCCGGCCTGCGCAAGGCGCGCCTTCGCCGCCTGCGGTGAGTACTTGCCGTCGATCTGAAACGCAGGCTGATTGCGAATGGCGTCTTGGATCTGGGCGTCGGTTACCCGATAGCCCAAATCTTGGGCGCGCTGCGTCAGAGCCATCTCGCTGATGCGCGCCTCGAGGATGGAGTTCTGCACGGCGGGCCGCATCTCAGCGGGTATCTCCCCGCCATACTGCTGTTGCCAGCGCGACTGCTCGCGCATCCAGTCCTCGCGCACCTCGGCCAACGACAATTTCTCGCTGCCGACCTTGGCCGCG
>DATCBZ010000164.1:0-6121 GCA_036511555.1 Steroidobacteraceae bacterium | reverse complement strand
ATAGCTGGTTCATTTGACTCTCCCTGAGTCTCTGCATTGCAGTTCTTATGCCAGCAATGCAAGTCGCGGACCGTGATTATGTTCACGTCGCGAGCGCCTTCTTTGACGCGCTGACATCGATTCTGTGCGCTATGTCAAATTAGAGTGCAAGAATTGCAGCGCAGTGCCAAATTTCCGGCGCCTTGCACACCCCGGCACGTCTTGATGACGATAGGGTTATTGCGCAAAAAACGCCGGCCAATTGGGCGCCGCGCGAGGCAGCTACAACCCGCGAGCCGCGGTCGTGTTGCAGGATGCGATCGCGGCTTGTTCGACCGTATCTAAACTGAAAACCCGCGTGGGCGCTGCACGTGCGTCGGCTCACCCATGCCGAGCGCCTACGCGCATGCGTGCCAAGTAGCGCTGCCTCTTGGTTCGAGCAGATATTGATTGCCGGCGACCGTTATCGTGACCGGGCGCATCGTCGAGCGAGCAGCTGCTGCGACTGCGCCAATACAAATATTGCCGACAGCGTCGCCCAGGATCTTGGCGCGCTTGAGCCGAGCTCCTCCTTACGCCGACAGGTCGTGCTACAGCCGCGCTCGTTTACCGCAGGAAGCTGGTGCCGTCTCACAGAATCGAACTGTGGACCCCATCATTACGAATGATGTGCTCTACCAACTGAGCTAAGACGGCCCGGGCTAAACTTCGGATTAGCGCTGACCTCGGCAATCGCCGGCGTCGCAAGCGGCTTTTAATAGCATACCGCTGCGCTCGACGCCAAGAACCGACCAAGAAACATCAGAGGACGCTGCGCGTTGCAGGGCGCGCCGCTGCGGTGCCTATGACGCGGCGAAGTCTACCGTTTTTTTCGCAGCCGGATCACAAGATCAATACTCTCGACTTCCATTCCGTCCGGTGTGGGCGGCAGGCGGCTGAACTGCACCTCGGGCACCGGCACGTCAATGAGCGCACCGCTCTCGGCATCGTGAAAATGATAGTGCGCGCCCATGTTGGAGTCGTACCAGGCGCGCGAGTCGTCGATCGTCAGCTGACGAATCAGCCCCGACGCAGCAAAGATCTTGAGCGTGTTGTAGACAGTGGCTTTGGAGACGCGTCTGCCACTTGCCATCAAGGTTGCGATAATCTGCTCCGCCGATAAATGCTGCGGTGCAGCAAACAGTAATTCCGCGATCCGCACGCGCGGACTCGTCGGCCGGATCCCCATCTGGGAGAGCTTCTGGCCGCAGGCGGCAGCGCTCATCGACGCTGAAGAACGTTCGGACATGGTTCCCATTATAAAACTCCGGAGGCTGCAGGCGCCAACTTGGCCGTGCGGGCGCGTTCAAGCTTCGTCTCCAAGTGCTGCGCGAGTTCGGCAATCGTCGGAAAATCGAATATCTCGGTGAGATCGATCTCGCCGGGATAGGTGTGGTCGATCTGCTCGTGGATTTCAATGAGTTTCAAGGAGCTTGCGCCAAGCTCGAAGAGATTGTCATCGATGCCGACGCGCTTGCCCTCGAGTGCCGCGTTGCAGATGGCCTGCAGCTGCTCCTCGATCTGCGTGCGTGACTGGGTGATCGCGCCGCGTTGCGCCTCGCGCAATTGCGCAAGCTGCGCAAGTTCGGCGTCGAACTCGCCGGCGACGTAGCTTTCCTCCAAGAGATGTCTTTGGATCTTGCCGCTCGTGGTCTTGGCGATACGTTTGACGGGAACCACCTGTGCGACCTCAAGCCCCGTGTGCTCATTGATGAGACGTGCGACCTGGGTCGCCAGCGGCAGGAACTCGGCAAGCTCGCCCCGATGCAATACGAATGCCACGAGTGCGTCGGTCTGTGCGCCGCTGCGGCGGACACCGGCAACCACGACCTTCCCCAAGTCAAGTCCTGCGGCGCGCTGCGCAATGGCCTCCAGATCATGCGGGTAGTAATTCTGACCGTTGACGAAAATGATCTCCTTCGCGCGCCCCGAAATATAGAGCTCGCCGGCGACGATGAGCCCAAGATCGCCGGTGCGCAGCCAGCCATCGGCGGTCAAAGCGGCAGCGTTTGCTGCCGGGTTCTCGTAATAACCCTGTGTAACGCTCGCGCCACTGATGTGGATGTGGCCAATCTGCTCCTCGGGTAGCAGGTGATCATCATCGCTTGCGACCCGGACATGGCAATACGGGATGGCGCGGCCGACGCTGACAAGCGCCACCGCGTCGGGCGCCGTGCGCGCGACAATTTCGGCTTGCGTGCCAACGCTCATGCGATGCCGGTTGAGGCTGATCGCCTGCAGTGAATTGCCGAGCGGCGGAAAGCTGACGGCAAGCGATGCCTCGGCCAGTCCGTACACCGGAAACATCGCTGTGGCGGCAAGTTTTGCCGGCGCCATGCGCGTCAGGAACTCCTCGCACAGCTCGATCGAGATCGGCTCTGCTCCATTGAAGATGAGTCGCACCGCGGACAGGTCGAGATTCAAATCGGCAACCGCGCGCTCGCCCAGTACCTTCAAATAATGGCGATAGCCGAAATTTGGCGAGCACAGAATGCTTGCATGCTTGCGCGTGGCAAACGTGAGCCACAAGAGCGGGCGGCGCACGAACAACTCGGTCGGCATCAGGTGGCAATGGACGCGATTGGCGAACATGTAGACATGAAAGCCGATCAGACCCATGTCGTGCGTCAGCGGCATCCACGAGAGGCTGACGTCATCTTCCGTGAAGCGCACCATTTCGCAGGAGCCGCGGGCATTGGCGAGAATATTGGCATGCGTCAGCACCACGCCCTTAGGCTCGCTCGTCGAGCCCGATGAGAACTGGATAAAGGCGATATCTCCCGGCTGCGCGCGCACTGCGCTGCCGGCGCGCGAGATGTCGTCGAGTTCATCGACCAGGAAGGCGCGTGCGCGCAGAGTCGCTAACAGCTTCTCCTCGCCCGCGCCCTGCGCGAAAGTGGCTATCCGCTCAAGAGACTTGCGGTCGGTGTAGATGTAGGGGTTGCCGAGCAGCTTTGCGACGCGCAGCAGTTTGTGTCGGTGCTCGTCACTGATCCCCAAGGCGATCGGCACCGGGATGATGCCGCCCAGCACGGCTGCCCAGAAGGCATCAATAAAAGGCTCATTGCTGCCGAGAAACAAAATGAGCTTGTCGCCGCGGCGCGCACCCAGGCGCTGCAGGTGGTGCAGGATACCGAGCGCGCGTTCATACAGTTCCGCAAACGAGACGCTGCGTTCATCAGCGTCGCCCTCCAGATACGTGATGTTGCGGGCGACTCTGCGATTGCTTTCAATGAGCTCAATAAGTGTCGTGGCAGTGAACATCAGCGGCGTTCGAGCCTCATGTAAAGCGGTTTCTTGGTGCGCAGGTTGATCTGCGCCTCAAGCTCAACGGGCTCGGTGGGCAGATAGGTCAGGCGGTAGCGGCGCGCGACTTTATAAAGATGCATCAGCATTTCATAGAGCGCAAATGTTTCGCCGATGCAGTGGCGCGGGCCTGCGGCAAAGGGCATGTAGGCAAAGCGGGGCCGTTCGGCCTCGTTCGCCGCGGCAAAGCGCTCGGGCTTAAAAGCGTCCGGGTCTGCCCAGAAACGCGGATGCCGGTGCAGCAGATAAGGGCTCAACAGCACATCCGCATCAGCCGGGATGGCAAAGCCTGCGAGCACATCGGCGCCAATCGTCCGGCGCGAAAGGAGCCATCCGGGCGGATAAAGCCGCAGCGCCTCATTCACCACCTGCTGCGCGTACGGCAGTGCTTCCATCTGCGCAAGACTCGGCGCGGCTGTCACGGGCGCCGCGTCGATTTCGGCATGCAAACGTGCTTCGACCTCAGGATGCAGCGCCAACAGATACCAAGTCCAATTAAGGGCGCTCGCGGTCGTTTCGTGGCCCGCGACCACGAGCGTCATGACCTCATCGATGAGCTCGCGTTCGCTCATGGACGCGCCCGTCTCTTTGTCGCTCGAACTCATCAGCATCGCCAGGAAGTCGACATGTTCGTCGGCTGCGGCCGCACGCCTGCGCATGAGCGCGGCCACGACTTTGCCGAGCGAGCGGAATTTATAGGCGAACTGCAGATTGCGCGCCGGTTCTTTGGTCACCATCGCAAATGGATTGCCGCTGGACTCGGCAGCGAGCCGATCAAGATCGCGGCCAAATACGGCGCGCAGCACGATGTCGAGCGTGAGCTCGCTCATGTCATCCGTGACATTGACAGGCTCGCCGCGCGCCGCCTGCGCTTCCCAGCGCGCGATAAAGCCGTCGTTGGCCACGTCGATGACGCGCGCGAATTCAGTGATGACACGGCGATGAAACATCGGCTGCATCATGTAGCGCTGGCGCCGCCAGAATTCTCCTTCGCTCGTCATGATGCCGTTGCCGAGCAGAATCTTCACCCGGTCAAGTCCGACACCCTTGGTGTAGTTCTTGTGATTGCTCACGAGCACGCGCTTGACGTCATCGGGATGATTGATGACGTAGGTATAGGACTTGCGGCCGGGTGCGTAGACCCGGTAGATGTCGCCGTAGCGTGCAAACAGCTCACGCATCCGCTCGAGGGAGTCTTCAGTAGCACCGATGTCGAACTGAATGTCGGCCTCAGGCGGAACGGCTTTGGATAGCTTGCTTGCGCTCATGCGGGCAACTGCAAGAAAGACGGCAAGCTTACTATACTGGCCATCCACCCTTAGCAGCGCGGACGCACACGCGCTTGAAATCTACAGCATGACCGACCCAGGCCAAGACGGCGGCTTGCGCAACACGTTGTATCGCAGGCTCACGCGCTCGGGCCGCCGCATGACGGCGGCGCGGCGGCTCCTGTATGCGCTTGCCGTCCCACTTGGGCTAGGCATCGTGCGGCTGTGGTGGGCGACCTGCCGAATCGCAAAAGTCGAAGGCGTGGAACATCTGCAGGCGGCGCTGCAAAAGGCGCCATCGCTCGTGCCCTGCTATTGGCATCAGCACCAGGCGTTCTGCGCAAAATATCTTCTCGAACAGCGTGCCCTCGGTCTGGCCGTGGGCTGGCTCATAAGCCCCTCGGTCGATGGCGAAATCGGCGCCATGCTCGTGCGTCGCGTCGGCGGACGCGTCATCCGTGGCTCTTCGACTCATACCGGCGCGCGCGCGCTGCGCGACTATTACCTCGCGCTGGTGCAGGAAAACATATCGCCAGTCATCACACCGGACGGTCCGCGCGGGCCGCGCTTCAAGTTCAAGCCGGGGGCGATTCTCTTGGCGCAGATGTCCGGGCGGCCCATCCTGCCGCTTGCCTATGCGGCCTCGCGCGCATGGCTCGTGAAGTGGGATCAGTTTGTCATCCCCTGGCCCTTTGCACGCATCGTGATTGCAATCGGTCCGCCGCGTTATATCCCACGCGTCGTCGATGCGCGGGAGCTCCTGCGTCTGCAGGGCGAGATGGAACAGCAACTCAAACGTCTGTACGAACACGCACACAGCACGCTCAAACGCTAGTCAGCGCTTACGAATTATGTCAGGTGCTACGCAAATGAAGCTCAATGCGAACAGCGTCTTAGCTTGTTTTCCTCGACGAGTGTGCGAGAATCGATCGTAACTACTAAAAACGGGTGCAAGTAACTGTGCTTCGCGTCGTCCGCGCGCGCCGCGAGGACTGCCACACTACTCAGCCCGTTTGGCAAGAGATCGCACTGGATGTCGACTCCGACCCCGCTGCTTGATAAGCCTGCGGATCTCACCGCCTCGGACATTCTTTCGCCGAACGCTTGGAACGGGCGCTCGACGAAGCCTGTCGTGGGCCTGGATGTGGCCTGCACGAAGATTGCGGTCGACTTCCAGAATCTGCGCCGCGAATCCGTCGATGAGTGCATCAAGAAAAATCTGGAGCTCTTGCGCGAGGTAACGAGCAGCGATTGCGCGTTCGTCGCCGCTTTGACTCCGGATGAACTGAATCCGGACAGCCTCACGATCCGCGACGTCAAAGCCGCCAACAGTGCCTTTTCGCAGTGCCGTCCGCAGGAACTCGAAGGCGAAGCCATGGCGACCTTTCCCTGGCTGTCTTCGCGTCTTGAACACTTGCGCCTGTCTGAACTGCGCGATACCAGCGCGCCGCCGCGGCGCGAGCAGGCCGTCGAGGCCGAGCGCCTCGCGCATCTGGGGATCGGCTCGACGCTCATCGTCGTGTTCCACT
>DATCBZ010000163.1:0-6654 GCA_036511555.1 Steroidobacteraceae bacterium | reverse complement strand
ACTCGGTGCATCAGGGCGTACTCGCCGAAATTGAATCGTTGGCGCCGTGGACCGAGGATGACCTCCTCGATGCGCTGACGCGCGCGCAGATACCGCTCGTGCTGGCGCTCGATGGTGTGCAGGACCCGCACAACCTGGGTGCCTGTCTGCGCACTGCCGATGCCTGCGGGGCACTCGCCGTGATCGTGCCGAAGGATCGCGCGGCGCAGATGAGTGCCGCGGTGCGCAAGGTTGCGGCGGGTGCAGTCGAGACGACCCCGGTCGTTACGGTAACGAACCTTGTGCGCTGTCTTGCCCTGCTGAAGAAGGAGGCGGGACTGTGGGTGGTCGGCGCCGAAGCGGGCGCCGACAAGCGCCCGCAGGATGTGGACTTGAGCGCCGGTACGGTTCTCGTTCTAGGTGCCGAGGGCGGGGGGCTGCGCCAGTTGACCCGCAAAAACTGCGACTTTCTGGTGCGGCTGCCGCAGCTTGGGGCGGTGGAGAGCCTGAACGTCTCGGTAGCCGCCGGCATGCTCCTTTATGAGGCCGTGCGGCAGCGCGAGGGCCATCGCCTCTAGCGCGTGACTGCCTGCTCGGCCACCGCGACGGGCATCTTATTCATTGCGATTGGCAGGCCTTTTCAGTATTCTGCGCGGCCCCTGATCTTAGGGGTTACGGCCGCACGACCTTACGGGGTCAGGGCCAGATCTCCTTGCCGCATTGGCGCACCCCGCGCGCAAGCGGCTACTAAACCATAAGGAAGATCCATGAGGCATTACGAAATCGTGTTCCTGGTCCACCCGGATCAGAGCGAACAGGTCCCCGCGATGATCGATCGCTACAAGGGGATCATTGCAGCCGGCAACGGCCATGTGCACCGCCTGGAAGACTGGGGCCGGCGACAGCTCGCCTATCCGATCGCCAAGGTGCACAAAGCGCACTATGTTCTGATGAACATCCAGTGCGACCAGAAAATCGTCGATGAGCTCACGGGCGCATTTCGCTTCAGCGACGCCGTGCTGCGCCACCTCGTCACGAGTGTGGACGAGGCGTTGGTTGAGCCTTCGCACATGGCCAAGGCAGAGGAAGAAGAAGCCGGCGGCCGCCGCGACCGTCCCCGTGAGGAAGGGCCGGGCGGATCGGATGACGACGACGGCGGCCGGCGCCGCGAGCGCATTCGCGATGAGCCGCTTGCCGCCGACGCCGACGACACCGCAGTGACGGATGAACGTCCGAGCCTGGGGAGCTGATTATGAAAACCAGCAGTACACCGAGTCGCTTTTCGCGCCGCAAGAAATTCTGTCGCTTCACCGCCGAAGGCGTGAAGTCGATCGATTATAAGGATCTGGCGACGTTGAAGGGCTACGTCACCGAGACCGGCAAAATCGTACCCTCGCGCATCACCGGCACGAAGTCCTTCTATCAGCGTCAACTTGCCGTGGCGATCAAACGCGCCCGTTTTCTTGCGCTCCTGCCTTACACCGATCAGCACTGAAGACGCATCATGGAACTCATCCTGCTGCAGAAAGTCGCCAATCTCGGCAACATCGGTGATCGCGTCAAAGTGAAGTCCGGCTTCGGCCGCAACTTTCTCCTGCCGCAGGGTAAAGCGACGCTCGCAACCCAAGTCAACATTGCAAGATTTGAAGTGCGTCGCGCCGAGCTTGAAAAAGCCGCTGGCGAGGAGCTGCGTTCGGCGAGCGAGCGTGCCAACGCTCTCAAGGAATATCGTCTGACGATTGCGGCCAAAGCCGGCAGCGAGGGCAAGCTGTTCGGTTCAATCGGTACGGCCGATATTGCCGAAGCGGCAACCCGCGCGGGCGTGCCGGTCGCAAGAAGCGAAGTGCGTCTGCCCGGCGGTCCGCTGCGCATGGTCGGCGAGCACATCGTACACCTGCATCTGCACGCCGACGTCGATGCGCCGGTCACCGTCGTCGTTGTCGCGGAGGAGTAGCCGCAAGGCTCGCTCCGAAGTTCACGCGAGATTGTAGTGGCCGGTCCCGCCAAAGCGCGTCGCGATCCCGGCACGCTTGAGGATGTGCGCACTCCGCCGCATTCGGTTGAGGCCGAACAGGCCGTTTTAGGCGGTCTCCTGCTGGATTCGGCAGCCTGGGACAATGTCGCCGATGTGGTGCGGGCGGCGGACTTCTATCGACCGGATCACCGCCAGATCTTTGAAGCCATCGGCGCTTTGGCCGGCACCGGACAGCCCTGCGATGCCGTGACGGTATCGCAGCATCTAGAGCGCACGCAGCAGCTGGAAGAAGTCGGCGGCATTGCCTACCTCGGCACACTCGCGCGCGAAACGCCTACCGCCGCCAATGTGCGCGCCTATGCCGGAATCGTGCGCGAGCGGTCGCTGTTGCGGAAACTCATTCGCGCCGGCGGTGAGATTGCCGCATCGGTGTTCAGCGACGAGGGTTTGACCGCGAGCGAACTTGTTGACCGTGCCGAACAGCGCGTCTTTGAGATCGCCGAGGAGGGCACGCACAGCCGCGACGGCGCGCAGTCGGCAAAGTCGCTGTTGCCCGCGCTCATCGACCAGATCGACGCCTGGCATTCGAATCCCGACTCGCTGCGCGGCCTTGCCACCGGCTTTCACGATTTCGACAAAGTCACGGGCGGGCTGCGCGCCGGGGACCTCGTGATCGTGGCGGGACGGCCCTCGATGGGCAAAACGACGCTCGCGGTTAACATGGCTGAGAACGCGGCGCTTGATCGCACGACGCAGGCCTCGGTCGTCGTGTTCAGCATGGAAATGCCCTCCGATCAGCTCCTGACACGCATGCTCTCTTCGGTCGGTAACGTGCCGTTGAACGCGATCCGAAGCGGGCGCATTGCCGACGATGATTGGGTGCGCCTGACGAGTGCCACCGGACAGCTGTCGCAGGCGCGCATCTTCATTGACGAGACGCCGGCGTTGACGCCGACGGACCTGCGCGCACGCGCACGCCGCATCAAGCGCGAACACGGTTTGCATCTCATCGTGGTCGACTACCTGCAGCTCATGCACGTTCCTGGCAGTAAGGAGAACCGCGCCACCGAGATTGCGGAGATCTCGCGCGGCTTAAAGGCGCTCGCAAAGGAGTTGGCCTGCCCGGTGATCGCTCTGTCGCAGTTGAACCGCGGCGTCGAGCAGCGCGAGCACAAGCGTCCGGTAATGTCGGATCTGCGCGAGAGCGGCTCGCTCGAGCAGGACGCCGACATGATTCTCCTCATCTATCGCGAGGAGGTGTACGACAAAAACACGCCGAAGAAGGGCGTTGCCGAAATTGATCTCGCCAAACACAGAAACGGCGCCACCGCGAACTTTCAGCTTACATTCCAGGGCGAGTTCAGCCGCTTCAAAAGCTACACTCCCGATTCATACGCCGAGGGCGTATTGAAGTGAGCCCGCTCATCCGGGCGGTGATCGACAGCGCCGCCCTCGCAGCAAACTTGCAGACCCTGCGCAAGGCTGCGCCGCGCGCGCGCATTGCTGCGGTCGTCAAAGCCAACGCCTACGGCCACGGCCTCGTGCACGCCGCATGCGCGCTCGCTGCCGCTGACGCATTTGCCGTGGCGCGCATCGAGGATGGCATTGCGCTGCGCGCCGCGGGTATCACCCAATCGATACTCATCCTCGAAGGCGTCATCACGAGGGACGCACTCGCGCAGGCCTGCGAGCACGATTTTGACCTCATGGTGCATGAAACGCTGCAGATTGAGCTCCTGCATCAGTTTGCAGGCGCGCACCGCTTTGTTCTGTGGCTCAAGATCGATACCGGCATGAACCGCCTGGGTTTTCGCTGCGATGAGTTTCCGGACGCGCTGGCGCGCGTGCGCGCGCTGCCAACGCCCGCGCGCGAGATTCGCCTGGTTACGCATCTGGCGCGCGCCGATGACCGGCAGGATCCGACCACCGGCGAGCAGCTCAAGCTCTTCAAAGCGGTGACGCGCGGTCTTAGCTACGCCACCAGCATCGCCAACTCCGCCGGGATTCTCGGAAGCCCGGCGGCGCACGGCGACTGGGTGCGTCCGGGACTGGCACTCTACGGCGTATCGCCATTTGCGAATGAGACTGCGGCAAGCCTCGGGCTTGTTCCGGTCATGTCCTTTGAGACCACGGTCATTGCGACGCGCCGTGTGGCGCGCGGCGAGAGCGTGGGTTACGGCGGCACCTGGCGTGCGCCACAGGATACGACGGTTGCCATATTGGCCGGCGGCTATGGTGATGGTTTACCGCGCAGCCTCAGAAACGGCACCCCGGTGCTCGTCAATAAGAAGCGCGCAGCGCTCGTCGGACGTGTCTCGATGGACATGATCGCCGTTGATGTGGCGGACATCGCCGACGTACACGTCGGCACGCGCTGCACGCTGTGGGGAGTGGGACTGCCGGTTGAGGAGATCGCAGCCTGCGCCAACACCATCTCCTACGAGCTACTCTGCGGGATCAGCAGCCGACGCGTGCCTTTGGAAGTGCGCTGAGGAGCGGCAGCGGCCGCTCCTCAGCTTTCGAAGAAGCCCATCTTGACGCCCGCCAGCTGAATGACGTCGTTGTCGGCCAGACGCTTCGCCTGGCCGCCGATGGAGGTTCCGTTGACGAGCGGAAAATCACCCTCCTTGCCGCTGTCGACGTGCACGATGTAATAGCCTTCGGCGCGGCGCGTGATCGCGGCGACCTGCACGCCGGGACGCCCGAGCGTCGTCAGCGCCTTGCTCAACTCAAGTTCGCGTCCGGCAAAAGCGCCGGAGAGGACCTGCAGTTTGGCGTTTTTCACCAGACTTGCGCCTTCGGCGAGCGCGCGGGCTTTCGCCGTTGCCGACAGGCCCGGCGAGGCTTGATTGGCAGCTTCGGCGGCGTTGCGCATTCTTTCCACGGGTCGCGCCGAGGGCTGAATCACCATCGTCTTCTCAAATTCATCCTGCTGCTCGTCATCCTCGACGAAACGCAGCTGGTGATGACCGACGGTGACGACGTCGCCGTGTTGCAGGGCATGCTTCTTGATGAGCTTGCCGTTGACGTAAGTGCCGTTGGTACTGTTCAGATCCTCAAGAAAGGAATCGTTGAGGATGTTGATGATGAGGGAATGATGGCCGCTCACGGCTGGGTTATCGATGCGGACATCGTTGTCCGGCAGCCGCCCAATCGTGTAGCGCTCCTTGGTCATGTTGTATTCCGCCATGACCTGACTTTCCAGGCTTAAGACCAACCTTGCCATGTGTGAGCCTCGCGTTAGCCGAACCAGCCTAGGACCTTGTCAAAGATGCCCCGACGTGCGGGGAATGCATCCAAAACGTTTGCCATGACGACAGAGATGTTGTCCCGACCGCCATTATCATTCGCCAGTTGAATCAATTGTTTAGCGACCGTATCTAGATTAGCACCAAAGGTGCTGAGCGTTAAGTGCATGTCGTCATCTTCCACCATGTCAGATAGTCCATCGGAACATAAAGCGAACGTGTCGCCTTTTTGCACCGGAACCTCTTGCACTTCAACATCGACGCTGGGCTCAACCCCGAGAGCCCGTGTGACATAGTTCTTATTGGCGGCGCGCTGCGCCTCTTCGGCCGAGTAGAAGCCGCGATCGACCAGCTCCTGCAGCAGCGAGTGATCCATCGTCAGCTGCTCGTACTTCTCGCCGCGCAGCCGGTACAGGCGTGAATCGCCGACGTGGGCGATCGAAACTTTGTTGTCGAAGAAGAGCGCACTGACGACGGTCGTGCCCATGCCTTCGCAATTGGGCTGGGTACGCGCGGTTTGATAGATGATCTTGTTGGCGCGGTGGATGGCGTCGCGCAGGATGATGCTCGGACGGGACATGCCCGATTCGCGATCCATGGCGCGCAGGTCCTGGCGATCCACCGATTCGCGTACCAGGTTCAAAATAGTCTTGACCGCAATGCCGCTGGCCACTTCGCCGGCGTTATAGCCGCCCATGCCATCGGCGAGCACCAGCAGTCCAATGTCGGCATCGAAGGCAATCGTGTCTTCATTGTGCTCACGCACCTTGCCGGTGTCGGTCAGACCGACGCAGCGCAGCTTGCCTTTCAAACTCACGCCGCGCCTCGACGTTGGTAAAAGGTGATGTGTGTCACAAAGCTGCCTGCCAAGGCGGCCGTGCAACGGCTTTGCCTGCCCATGCATTCTGTTCTCGACATCGATTTGACGACGCAGCCACGCCCGTCTGCCCGCCCCAGTTCGGGCCGACATAAGCTAGCATTGCCATCAAGGTAGTCCGAGCGGCTAGTCACAAACCCGTCATCCAGCATCTCCCCGCGGCGAATCCTAGCCAACTTGACCCACGAGCGCACCGCTCCTTGACTTGTTAAGTCTCTTTTAATAACTCCATGGCTCGAATCAGCAGTTTCTATGTGTGCAGTGTCTGCGGCGCCCAAACGCCGAAATGGCAGGGCCAGTGCCCGCATTGCGAGACCTGGAACAGCCTCGAAAAAGGCGCTCTCGCAACCCCGGCTGTGCGTGCCGCGCCGGCGGCGAGCGCGCATAGCCTCGCGGCGGTCGCCGTTTCCACTGGCCGCCTTGGCACCGGCCAGGATGAGCTTGATCGGGTATTGGGCGGGGGTCTGGTGGCAGGCTCGGTGGCGCTGCTCGGCGGGGATCCGGGCATCGGCAAGTCGACGCTGCTCTTGCAGGTGGCGGCGCACGTGGGCCGCACGCGCGCCGTGCTCTATGCA
>DATCBZ010000162.1:0-4065 GCA_036511555.1 Steroidobacteraceae bacterium | reverse complement strand
GCCGGTGACCGAGGCGCTAAGGCTCAATGTAGAGGACGGGCAGTAGAAGCTGTTGCTGGAACACGTCGGAATACTGCTGTCGACAAAGTAATTGGCGGTCGAGCCGGTATCGAGGAAGCTGTAGTCGAAGGCCTGATTCTTATAGGTGACCGAAAAAACACCGGAGTTGGGATCCACTGCGTAGATGGTCGAGCTACCCAGGCCATTGTTGCTCTGGGTGCCGATGCCAAATATCAGCGAGCCGCTAAGCGTCCCGGAGCCGCCGGTGCCGACGCTGGGCATCTGCACGATGACGCCGTTGTTGTCTGCGGCGAAAAATGCGACCGGATTTGATACTTGCAGATTAAGGTCGAGCGTGCTCAGTTCGGTGCAAATCCCGGAGGTACACGTGTAATAAAGTCCGGCATCCTCAACGAACGGACCCACTCCCAATATTCCATTGGCACCGAAGGTTGCAACGGTATCCTCCGCGGGGCCGCTGCTCGAGCAGGTATTTGGAACTCCCGGAAAGGCCGGATCGCCGATGATTTGCACGGGAACGGAAGAGGCCGCCTCGCCCGTGATCTGGATGTCCGCGGTTTTCACCGGTCCCCAGCTGAAGCCGTCTGCGAACTGCGTGCATTCCAAAACCGCACCGCCGGTGTCGGTGTTCTCCTGCGGCAGCGCGAGCGAGGAGTCGAGGGCTGAGGACAGAATGCGCAGCCCGTATGAGCCGGTGTCGAGTTCGACATGATCAATGGTCTGGCAATTGGTGGTACTGCCCGGGGCGCAGACCGTGACCGAGACGAACGGCATATTGATATCGCCAGGCGCCGCGGCCGGACCGGCATCCACCGTGATGGCTGTGACGTTGGAACCCGTTGGCGGTGGCATCGTCGTCGTACCGCTGCTGGTGTCGAGGCTGCTGCCGCCGCAGCCGACGAGACCCAGGATCACGGCAAGCGGGGCAAGAGCGAGCAATCGCGTCATGACGACCTCGTTATTGAATAGCAGTGACGGCTGCGTTTTGCGGCACGAGACCCGGAATATAGGCCCGCCCCTGAAATGCGCGCATCCGTCCGCTTGCTTGCAGGACGAAGTCCGGTTGCACAATCGCAAAATGCTTATGATCGGAAGGGTGCGTTCGCGGCGCCTGGCTGTACTGTTTGAAGTAATCGCCAAGGATCTGCGCCAGATCAGGCACGGTCGGCCCGCGCCATGCCACAGCAAAAACCTTGCCGGCAGGCGTTAAGTATTCGCGCACCAAAGTGCCCGAAGGGGTCTGAATCTCGTGCACCGTGTAGGCATCGCTACTCGATACGCGTACCGTGCCCTTCATCTTGAGCCCGTCGTTGGCGATCGAGTCGGCATCCGCGCCGAGGCCTGCGAAGGCCGGCAGCGATGCGGCCCGGATCAGCAGGGCCGCAGCAAGCACCCAGCGTCTGCAGGAAATCGACATCATGCGTAAACCTCAAAGATAGATCCGCAGTTGGAATGCAATTCGGGCGCTGCCAGGCTCATCTGCTTTGAGTGTACATCGACTCCACGCGCACAGTATTCGTTCCCGCAAGAAACGCCAGCCTGCGGCAAATGTGAAGAACGCTTAAGAGTGTTTTGGGTTGACCGCCAAAGTGAATAGCCGTCTGCACCGCGCGCGCATGCCTCAATGCGCAGCCGCGCGCCGGTCAGCCAGCATCCTTTTGTAATCGACCGGGCGGATTTCAGTGATCGGGCATCTCTGGTGCGCGAACAGCACCGAGTCAAGGCCCCGATTAACCGTACCGGCGGTGCTTGAGACCCCGATGCGGTTTGCAAACTGCAGCCCAGTGCAGGGCGGCTGGCTGGTGAGCAAATAGGCGTCAGTTATATTGGTCCAGATCACAAGCTGGCTCGGATTAAGCGCCGTCCAATTATCGTAACGGCCAAGGTAGGTGAAACTGTCGATCGGTGCGCCGGCGTAGGCGAGATAGCGTGCCTGCATGTCCCGCCGTTTGACGTCGGGCGAAACTGCGGAGCACGCCGCAAGCTGCCCCGCGATCATAAGCCACAGGAGTGCAATGCGAGATTTCATGCGCAACGCCTCCAAACCGCCGCAACGCCTATAACAACAACCGGCGCCGTACAGCGGTTCCCGCTGACGACCGAGCCTGCCTGGTTGCGGAACCGCGCCTCATGCAAACGGTCCTACCTAGGGTTAATTGCGCGCGTCAATGACGCTGCGCAATATGTACGATGAGCGGGATATATGGTCAACCTTTGCAAGCTCTCGTGCGTTTATATCGCTGAAGGTCTGAACTGGAGTACTGGGAATGAAAAGCTTGAATAGCACGGCGTTTCGACTATTTGCGATAGCGTCGCTTGCCACTTTGCTCGGCGCATGCGTCGCAGCCCCGCCGCCGCGGCCGCGCGTGGTCGATGCACCACCGCCGCGCACCGACATCTACGCCTATCCAACCAACGGACAGCCGCCCGAACAGGTGGATCGCGATCGTTACGATTGTTATCAATGGGCCATCCAGCAGACAGGCTTTGATCCGAGCTCCCCGAGCGTGCCGCCGCATGATCGGATTCAGGTGGTAAGTGGACCGCCCGCGGTGGTGCCAGGTTCCGGTGTGGCCGTGGGTGCAGTCAGCGGCGCCATCCTAGGGTCGATCGTTTCACGGCCGCGGGACGCGGGCGCGGGTGCGCTTGTGGGTGCGGTGCTCGGTGGCGTGCTTGGTGGTGCGGCGGAAGCTTCGGCGAATCAGCAGGCCGCGCAGGCCAATACCGTAGTGGTCGACCGCCGCGAGACGGCTCAGCTTGAGCGTAAGGCTAGCGACTTCCGCCGCGCCGCCGGCGCATGCCTCGAGGCGCGTGGCTACAGTGTGCGTTGAGGCTTTGCCGGAGACCAAGCGATGAATCGGAAACTTAAGCTTCTGGGTGCGTTCATGGCCGTGAGTCTCATAGCAGGGACCACGTTTGCCGCAGAGGACGTGCACCGGGATACGCGCTATCACATGGACCATACTTATCCTGCGCGTGGCTACGCTGTGCGTGCGCTGCCCGCCGGGCGGGTCCCTGTGTATGACCGCGCACATAATGCCTACTACTACCACGGCGGCGCGTGGTATCGCCCCGAGGGCGGGCGCTTCGTTGTCGTCGGGCCGCCCATTGGTGTCTTCGTACCGGTGCTGCCGGCGTATTACACGACGGTGTGGTTCGGCGGCATTCCGTATTACTACGCAAACGACACCTACTACAGCTGGGAGCCCGGCCAGGGACAGTACGAGGTCGTGGACCCTCCCGCCGGTGCCGAAAACCCCAGTGACGCCAATCAAGACCCGAATCCTGGCGCGGCCAACACTGCGCCGCCGTCGGGCGCGAGTGAGCTCTATACGTATCCGAAGAACGGTCAGTCGGCCGAACAGCAGGAGCAGGATCGCTACGAGTGCCATCGCTGGGCGGCGGACCAGTCAGGCTTTGACCCGACCCAGAATAGCGGTGGCGGCGCGCTGCCCGATCCGGCCAAACGCGGTCAGTACCAGCACGCAATGACGGCGTGCCTGGAAGGTCGCGGCTACACCGTCAAATAGTTGCCTTGGTCGTTGCGACGCCCGGCTCGTCGAGCTTCTCGCCGAGCAGGCGCCGGATGGCAACGTAGAACACCGGCACCAACAGCAGTCCGAAGAACGTTGCGAACAGCATTCCGCCGATGACGCCGGTGCCGATCGCGTGACGCGCGTTGGCGCCCGCGCCGGTGGAGATCGCAAGCGGCAGCACGCCCAGAATAAATGCGAACGACGTCATGAGGATCGGCCGCATACGCAGGCGCCCCGCTTCAATCACGGCATCGCGCAGCGACTTGCCCTGCCGCTGCAGCTCCACGGCGAACTCAACAATCAGAATCGCGTTTTTCGCCGCAAGGCCAATGATCGTGATCAGGCCGATCTTGAAATACACATCGTTCGGCAGCCCGCGCACGTCCGCGGCGAGCACGGCACCCAACACGCCAAGCGGCACGATCAGCAGCACCGCAACCGGAATGGTCCAGCTCTCATAGAGTGCAGCGAGGCACAGGAATACGACCAGGATCGATAAACCGAAGAG
>DATCBZ010000161.1:0-11355 GCA_036511555.1 Steroidobacteraceae bacterium | reverse complement strand
CGGCTCGAGCGGATTCTCCAGCCCCTGCGGATCGATTCCTTTGCGCACCGTTTCGGTCACCGCGCGCAGTTGCTCATCGAGGCGCGGGTCGCGTCCCTGACCCGCCAGACAAAGCCGCCCAATCAAGAGCCGCAGCACGCTTTGCAGGCGGCTGCGGCGCGCCTCTTCGGCGGAGAGACGGCTTAATGACTCCCGATACTTCTCACGCCATTGGCTGTCATCGGCCATACGATCAGCGCCGCGGCTGTACCGAACTCATGTTCAAAAGCGCGCCTGACAAATCCATCAGCGCTCGAGAATCGCGGTCACTCCCATGCCGCCCGCGGTGCAAACGGAAATGAGCCCGCGTTTGGCGGTGGCGTCATTCGCAAGAATCTTCGCAAGGGTTGCGACGATGCGTGCGCCGGTGGCGGCAAAAGGGTGACCGACGGCAACGCTGCCGCCTTTGACATTGAGTCGCGAGCGGTCGATCGAACCTAGTGCCGCGGGCTCCCCGAGCGCATCGCGGCAGTAGTCGGACGATTCCCAGGCGGCGAGAGTGCAGAGCACCTGGGCCGCAAAGGCTTCGTGAATCTCGTAGTAGTCGAAGTCCTGCAGCTTAAGTCCCGCGTCTTTCAACATCGTCGCGACCGCGTAGGTCGGCGCCATCAAGAGGCCCTCCTTGCCGGTTGCGAAATCCACCGCCCACGCTTTGCCGTAGCGCAGATAGGCGAGCACCGGCAGCTTGCGTTCGGCCGCCCATTCTTCGGAGGCGAGGAGCACGCTTGCAGCACCATCGGTGAGCGGCGTGCTGTTGCCGGCCGTAAGCGAACCTTGTCCGCTTAAGTCAAATGTGGGCCGCAGCTTGGCAAGCTTTTCGAGCGAGGTGTCTGCTCGTACGTTGTTGTCGCTCGTAAGCCCCTGGTGCTCGATGACGAGGTCACCATAGAAACCTTCACTCCAGGCGCTCGCCGCGTGCTGATGGCTTGCGAGTGCGAGCTCATCCTGTGCCGCGCGCGAAATGTTCCAGGTCTTCACCATGAGCTCGGTGCTCTGGCCCATCGACAAACCCGTGCGCGGCTCGACGATGCCCGGTAGCACGGGCTTAAAGTGTTTTGGTCGCAGCGAGAACCACGGTGCAAGGCGCTGCCCGAAGGTGCGGCCGCGGGCGCTCGCGAGCAGCAATTGCTGGTACGACTGGGGGTAGGAGATCGGCGGGTCACTTACCGTATCGACACCGCCGGCGATACCCGCATCGATCTGCCCTAGGGCTATCTTGTTGCCAAGCAGAATGGCTGCCTCAAGACTCGTCCCGCAGGCACGCTGAATGTCGAGCCCGGGTGTATGCGGATCAAGGCCGCTGCCGAGCACGCTCTCGCGCACGAGGTTGTAGTCCTTCGAATGCTTGATCACGGCGCCGGCACTCACATCCCCCAAGCGTTGCCCGGCAAGACCGAAGCGCTCGACGGCACCGCGCAAGGTGGCCGTAAACATGTCCTGGTTGCTCAAGTGCGCGTAGGCGCCATTGGAACGAGCAAACGGAATGCGCGTCCCGCCCAAAATGGCGACGCGCCTGACAGCGGAGCCGACGAGCATGAATCTCTCCCGGTACGCGAATACGAATTTTTGATCCCACGGCGATTCTAAGCCATTTGGCACGCCGTTGGCCCGCAGTTGCGCGCCCTTCTGCCCTTAGAGTTCCAGCGTGAACCAGCGATCGCAGCCGAAATGCCCGGTGGCGCCGAGCGGTTCGCATCGGGCGCGAAAGCCCGCCTTTTCGTACAGGTGCCGGGCAGCGTCCATGCCGCTCCGTGTTTCGAGATAGCAGATTTGATAGCCGAAGCCCCGTGCGGCGCGCAGACAATGCCGCAGCAGCACGGTGCCGGTGCCCTGTCCGCGCGCTGCGGCCAGGAAGTACATCTTGCGTAACTCGCAGATCTCGAAAGCAGCCCCGGCAAGCGGCGCCACACCCGCGCCGCCGACAATCTCGCCTTCATGCTCGACGACGAAGTACGCCGAGCGCGGCGCGCGATACGCCTGTGCCATGGTGTCGATTTCCGCATCCTGCAGCGCGAACCCGGGCCCTGCGGCACCAAACTCCGGCATTACTGTCCTAATCAGTGCCGCAACCGCCGCATCGTCGCGGTCACAGATGAGTCGGATAAGATGAGTGCTGCCCATGAGACCCACGCTAGCGCCGGCAACGCCACGAGGCAATGAACCCGGGTCGCGAACGTCGGGACATACTTTTTTGGAATTTCATGATGTGCTGCGATTCAATTGCTGCGGCACGCGCCGGCCGCGCGTGCCTGTTTGTCTGCGCGTTATTAGCGGGCAGCGCTGCGCATGCCGACGATTGGCCGCTGTCGGTCGAGGATCTTGCGCGACTTGATCATGGTGAGGTCCTGTTGCCGCCGGCGGCGATGGGCGACCAAGCAGACGGCAGATTCCGCGCCGCCATCGAGATCGACGCTTCTGCGGAGCGGGTGTTCCACACAATGACCGACTGCGCGCAGGCTCTGCAGTTCGTGCCGCACCTTATACACTGCCAGGTGCTCGAGACCGCGCCGGACGGGTCCTGGCAGACGATCGAGCACGAAGTGAACTACGCTTGGTATCTGCCGCGCGCCACCTACGTTTTCCGCGCGGCCTATGAGCCCTTCGATCGCGTCAGCTACACAGGCGTCCGCGGCGATTTTCGCGAGATCAATGGGGTCTGGGATCTTGCCCCGCGCCGCGACGGCTCGGCCACCGTTGTCACCTACCAAGCGCAGGTTGCGCTGCGATTCTTCTTACCGCGCTGGGTGGTGCTCGCAAGCTTGAAGCATGATCTGCCCGCGCTCATGCGAGGCTTGCGGCAGCGCTCCGAGGCTCCATAGAGCGCGTGGTGCCGGCCGGAGCGATTTGCGCGAGCGGCCGCCCAAGCGGCAAGATGCGCCGATTTTCTTCAGTGAGTATTCCATGGCCCAATCCGGTGTCGACCGCGAGTTCGAACGACGTTTGTCCGCTCTTATCAATAGCGGTCAGCCGCAGATTCTGCAGGGCGGCAGAAAGGGCGTAGAAAAGGAGTCCCTGCGCGTCACGCAGAGCGGACGGATCGTCACGTCGCCGCATCCGCGGGCGCTGGGCTCGGCGCTGACCAACGAGCACATCACGACGGATTACTCGGAGTCGCTGATCGAGCTTGTGACGCCGCCGTTCAGGCAGAGCTGGGAGCTACTGCAGTACCTGCTCGATTTGCATCAGTTCGTCTATCGGCACCTGGGCGACGAATTGCTGTGGGCCACCAGCATGCCCTGCGCGCTCGACGGCGATGCGAGCATACCGATCGCGCAATACGGCTCATCCAACGTCGCGCGTATGAAGAGTGTCTACCGCGAGGGGCTCGGCTTGCGCTACGGCCGAGTGATGCAGGCCATCTCCGGCGTGCACTATAACTACTCGTTTCCGCTCGCCTTCTGGGAAGCCTATGCGGCGCTGCGCGGCTCGCACAAGTTCGACGCGCAGTTCATCTCGGCAAGCTACTTCGAGCTCTTGCGCAATTACCGGCGCTTAGGCTGGATCGTGCTGTATCTCTTCGGTGTATCTCCGGTCGTGTGCAAATCATTCATGCGCAATCGCGAAGTGCAGCTGCCGCAGCTGACCGCCGGAACACTCTACGAGCCCTATGCCACGAGTCTGCGCATGAGCGACATCGGCTATCGCAATCGCAACCAGTCGGGGCTTGCCGTCTCGGTCAACAGCCTGGACGAATACGTTCGCGATCTTACGCGCGCTATCACGACTTCGCACCCGGCCTACGAGGCGCTCGGAGTGCAGGTGGATGGCGAGTACCGGCAGCTGAACGCCAATATTCTGCAGATCGAGAACGAGTACTACAGCTTCATCCGGCCCAAGCGCGTGGCGCATTCGGGCGAGCGCTCGACCAAGGCGCTGCAGCGCGCGGGCGTCGAATACGTGGAAGTACGGGCCTTGGATGTGAGTGCCTACGACCCGGTCGGCGTGAATCAGAACAAGCTGCGTTTCCTCGAGGCGTTTCTCGCGCTGTGCTTGTTCAAGGAAAGCCCGCCCATCGCGGATGCCGAGCAGGCCGCGCTCGACCAGAACCATCTGACCGTCGCGCGGCGCGGCCGCGAACCCGGGCTCATGCTGTGGCGCGATGGGCAATCGGTGCCGATGCAGCACTGGGCGCGCGAGCTGCTCGATTCCATGACAGGCATTTGCGAGATTCTCGATCGCGGCGATCCGTCGCGCCCGTACGCGCATGCGTTGGCCGCGCAGTCGGCAAAGATCGACAACGTCGCGCTCACTCCGTCCGCGCGTCTCATGACTGAGCTTGCCACGACTAATGAATCCTTTTTCGAGCTCGCGCTACGGATGTCGATGATGCACAAGGCTTACTTTCTCGAACTCCACGCGCCCAATGAAGGCCGGCTTGCCGAATTCGCATCGGAGGCAGCGCAGTCGCTTGAGAAGCAGCGCAGCATTGAAGCGTCCGACAACGAAAGTTTCGAAAATTATCTCGCACGCTATTTTTCGAATTAGCGTGCGCGGCGGTTTGCGACGACAAATATTCCCGTGCGCCGCACTCAAATAAGGCTAAGATATGCGCCATGCACCGATGGACCGGTGGCACGCCAATATTGATGGTCGCGGGGATTATGCAAAAGCTGTTCGACGCCGTGGGAGAGCACCCGGCAGTCCTGGTGGCGGCAAACGAGGAATTTCCGTGCGCCGAAGCGTTGCCTGCCGCAACGCCGGAAGATGACGGAGTCCAGGTTCGCGGCTGGAGTGCTTACGAGATCTGGCACAGCCGCATCCGCCGCCAACCCGGGATGACGAGCCTTTTTCTGCAGCTGTCTTGAGCCGCTGCACGTTCTGATTCCCCGCCCGGCGGCGGGCGCCTACCGCGGCGTGTGCTACGCTTCTCGCCCGCGCGAGTCTCTTCTTCGACCCCTTAAATATGAATGCGCTTTGCGTACGAGGCCTGGTCAAGACCTATAAGAACGGTGTGCAAGCCCTAAAAGGCGTCGATCTCGACGTTGCACCGGGGGATTTCTTCGCGCTCCTGGGGCCGAACGGCGCCGGCAAGACCACACTCATCGGTATCGTCACCTCGCTCGTCAACAAGACAGCCGGGACAGTGAGTGTTTTCGGGCGCGACATCGACCGCAACCTGGATGCGGCGAAGGCCTGCATCGGCGTCGTGCCGCAGGAAGTGAACTTCAACATGTTCGAGACTCCCGAGACCATCGTTATTAACCAGGCCGGGTTCTACGGCGTTGAGCGCAAAATCGCGCGCCAGCGCGCGCAGAAGTACCTGCAGCACCTGCAGCTCTGGGACAAGCGCGGGACGATTGCCCGCTCACTCTCCGGCGGCATGAAGCGACGCCTGATGATTGCGCGCGCGCTCATGCACGAACCGCGGCTGCTCATCCTCGATGAGCCCACGGCCGGGGTCGATATCGAAGTGCGCCGCACCATGTGGGATTTTCTGCGTGAGATCAACGCGGGCGGGACGACCATAATCCTCACGACCCATTATCTTGAGGAAGCCGAGACGCTGTGTCGCGACATCGCAATCATCGACGGCGGCCGCATCGTCGAGCGCGACCGCATGAGTCGACTGCTGCGCCGCCTGCAGACCGAAACGTTCGTGTTCACCCTGCGCGATGCTCTGACGGCCGCGCCAACGCTCGATGGCTATCAGGCGACGCTGCGCGATGATGGGACGCTGGAGATTGAAGTCGCCAAGGAACAGAACCTGAATGAAATCTTCGCGCGCCTGTCGGGCTTGGGGATCGAGGTCGTGAGCATGCGCAATAAGGTAAATCGGCTCGAAGAGATCTTCATGCGTCTCGTCGAAAGGGGCGCCCTGCCTGCGGCAGGCGCAGCCCTGCCCGGCGCTGCGCAGGCCGGCCGCTCTTGATGGCGGCAGTCATCGAGGTCCCGATTGATCTTGGGCACATACGCTGGATCGGTCTTAAGACGATCATCATTCGCGAGTACGGACGGATCATCCGCATCTGGGGCCAGACTCTGGTGCCGTCGGCGGTCACGGCGACGCTGTATTTCGTCATCTTCGGCAGTCTCATCGGCCGGCGCGTCGGCCAGATGGGCGGCTTTGATTACATGCAGTACATCGCGCCGGGCCTCATCATGATGTCCGTCATCACGAACTCGTACGCGAATGCGGTGTCGTCCTTTTTCGGCGCGAAGTTCGGCAAGCACGTCGAGGAGATGCTGGTCGCGCCGCTGCCGAACTGGATCATCATTCTGGGCTACGTCGCCGGCGGTGTGCTGCGCGGACTCATGGTCGGTGCGGTCGTCACGATTGTATCGCTCGTTTTTACGAAGCTGCATATCCATCATCTTTTCATCATCATCGCCGCGGTGCTGCTGACCGCTACCGTGTTCTCGCTCGGCGGGCTCCTGAATGCGGTATTTGCCAAGAATTTCGATCAGGTCAACTGGATTCCGGCATTCATCCTGACTCCGCTGACCTACTTCGGAGGAGTCTTCTATTCCGTCTCGCTGCTGCCGGAGTGGGCGCAGCGGCTTTCCTACATCAATCCTATCCTGCACATGGTGAACGCCTTTCGCTATGGGTTCCTCGGCGTCTCCGACGTCAATGTTTGGCTCGCCTTCGGGCTCATGGCGGCAGCGGCAGCGGCACTTTTTAGCCTGCTGATGTATCTCATGGGCCGCGGTACGGGAATCCGCGAGTAGCACCAGGTTTGGTGCCGTGTTTGCACCCTGTGCCGTGCAGACAAAGGGCAGAATAGAATCTAAGTGCGCTTATTGGCGCCGCGCGGCGTAACAAGCGCTGCAATCAGGCGGCGCCTGTGCCGCAAGCCGAAAGACTAAAAGCACGATTTCGCTGCGAATGCCGGTTGGTGCTTAGCTACGCCTATTTCCGAACCAACGACCTCGAGCGGGCGATCGCATTCTATGAAGCAACCGTCGGCACGCTTGGGCGTGCAGCGCTGCATTATCGGCGAGCCGGATTGGGACGGCATCGCGGCGGGCTGGGCCTGCGCCCGCACTAGGGCGCAGATTTTTACGCAGCGTACGTGCGTAACCCCGATTGCAATCAGCTCGCTGCCGTGTGTAGTTTTACGGCGCCGCGGTGCGCCTGAGGGTCCCGGAAAGGCAGCGCTTCCGGGCAAAATATGCCTGCTGGGTCGGGTTATGCAAAACGAAATAAATTCGTCACGTTAGCTTCACTTCCTTGCCTTAAGTCTCGGCCATTGTGGTCAAACGCAAAACCGCGCACCGACACATCACCGGAGCGATTTTGCGACATATATGAAAGCGACCACTTTCAGCAGCTTTCTTGCTCGGATAGATACGGCGGATTACCGTATTTGCCGCCGTTTGAATCGCGGCGCTGCCTGGTCCGTGGTGCGCCGGCCGTTTCAGATTGTGAGCCGGCTCGGCAACGGCATCATCTGGTACGTGCTCATTCTCGCATTGCCGCTGCTGTACGGCGCGCAGGCAATCAGGCCGGCAATTGTGATGGCGCTGACGGGTGTGCTGGGCATTGCAATCTACGGAGCCTTAAAGCGCGTGTTCGTTCGCGAGCGACCGTTCATCCGGCATGCCGGGATCTCGCGCGCTGGCGCGCCGCTTGATCGCTACAGCTTTCCTTCCGGGCATACGCTGCATGCGGTGTCGTTTGCCTGGCAGGCGACGGTGCATTTTCCGGAGTTGGGTCCGGTGCTGTTTCCACTTGCAGGACTCATCGCCGCCTCGCGCGTCGTTCTGGGTCTGCACTATCCGACCGATGTGATCGCTGGCGCTGTGATCGGTGCGTCACTGGCTGAACTGGGCTTGTCGTTCTCCTAGGATGCGCGTCCTATTTATTTCGGATGTCTATTTTCCGCGGGTCAACGGCGTGTCGACGTCCGTGCGCACGTTTCGGGATGATCTCGCATCCTGCAACGTTGAGACGGTGCTGATTGCGCCTGACTACGGGCCGGCGGTGACCGCGGCGGAAGCCAATGTCGTGCGGGTCGCGGCGGCGAGCGTAGCGGGCGATCCTGAAGACCGCCGCATGCGCTGGGGAAGTCTCAGCCGTTCACTTGCGGATTTGCCTGCCGGAAGGTTCGACCTCGTGCACATCCATACGCCCTTTGTTGCCCATTACGCGGGAGTGCGTGCGGCGCGCCGCCTCAATATTCCCTGCGTCGCGACCTATCACACGTTCTTCGAAGAATATCTGCACCACTACGTACCCATGCTGCCGCGTACCGTCGGGCGCGCGCTCGCGCGGCGCTTCGCGCGCTCGCAGTGCCGCGCCGTGGCAGCGCTGATCGCGCCTTCCGAGCCGATGCGCAGTGCGCTCATTGACTATGGCGTCACGACGCCCGTGCACATCATTCCCACGGGACTCGCGCTCGATCGATTTAGAAGCGGCGACGGTGCGCGCTTTCGCGCCGCGCAAGCGCTGCCGCAGGATGCGCCGCTCTTGCTTTATATCGGGCGGGTGGCGCACGAGAAGAACATCGATTTTTTGATACGCGCATTCGCGCAGGTGCATCGCGGCGTGCCCGAGGCGATCTTCGTCATTGCCGGCGAAGGCCCGGCACGCGAATCGCTGCGCGCGCTCGTGGGCGCGCTCGGGCTTTATGATGCGGTGCATTTCGTAGGCTATCTTGCGCGCGACACCGAGCTTCTCGATTGTTATGCGGCCGCGGACGTCTTTGTGTTCGCATCGCGAACCGAGACGCAGGGATTGGTGCTGCTCGAGGCCATGGCCCAGGGCGCGCCGGTGGTGTCGACGGCGAAGCTTGGGACGCGTTCCATTCTGAAGCCGGGCTGCGGCGCAATCCTCGTCGAGGAAGACTTGCAGGAGTTTGCAGCAGCTGCGGTGCGGGTGCTGCAGGATAGCGGCCTTGCTGAAATTCTCGCCGCGGAGGGCAGGATGTACGCGCGCAGCTGGTCATCGCTTGCCATGGCGCGGCGCCTGACGGAGCTGTATCGCTCCACTAACACGCTTGCGAATAACAGTAGCGGCGCACGCCTCAACACCGTCCTGCCTGAGGGCGTTTGACGTATTCGCGTCGTAATCCCGCGACAGCAGCGGTCCAAGCGATCGAGCGCGCGCCGGCGCTCGAACTAAGCATGTTCTGCGCTACACTGCCGTCCGCCTTATGGGCTTTGTTTTCGCGGAGCGGGCATGAGTTCGAAGCGCGCGTTAATTGTCGACGACTCCAAGTCGGCCCGCGTGTTTTTGTCCCGCATCCTCGAGAAGTACGAGCTCGAAGTCGATACGACCGAGAACGCCGAGCTTGCGATCGAGTATCTGATTCACCACCGGCCGGATGTGATCTTCATGGATCATCTGATGCCGGGGATGGATGGCTTTCAAGCCTTGCAGGCCATCAAGAACAATCCGCAGACCGCGACAATTCCGATCATGATGTACACCTCCCAGGAAGGAGAGCTGTATCTCGGACAGGCGCGTGCATTGGGCGCGGTCGGAGTTCTGCCGAAACAGATCAAGCAGGCTGACGTTTCAAAGGTCCTGTACCAGCTGCACCTCGTCGCCGACCGGCGCACCTCCACGCAGTCAAGCTTTCGCCCTCTTACCGTCGACCCGCTGCAGGCTGCCAGTAGCGCGGAGACAGCAACCGGGGCGCATGCTCTTTTGACTGAGGCGGCGCTGCGCGAACATCTGGCTGAGCTGCGCCATGCGCTCACTGCGAACATCGACAATCGCATCGACAGCCAATTTGAGCGTCTGTCGGCAAATTTGCGCACCATGCTGCAGGACGCATTGCCGCTGCCGGCAACGCCGGGCCTTGCGGATTCCGAGCCCTACTCCTGGGGCTGGACAGTCGCGATTATTGCCTGCGTCGCCGCCATCGTCAGCACCGCTCTGTGGCGCCAGGAGGTCAATCTCAATGAGGCGCGCGGCGCGCACGGTGCGGCGCTCGTGATCCATGCGCCGGCAAAGCCGCCGCCAGCGCGTGTCGATAATGCGCAAAAGCCTGCCGCTCCTGTGGTGGTCCGACCGATCATCGAGACCGTCCCGTACGGCGAGGATCCCCTGGGTGGCGTGCGTCTCGAGCGAGTCAGTCAGCTTCTTGAGCGCCTCGCCGCGGAGAAATACCGCGGCGTGGTTGAGATCAAGAGTTTCCCCGGCCGCTTCTGTCTGGTCGGCAATGCGACCGACGGCTACTCACTTGCGCCCGATGAGCTGCCGTTCGCCAAATGCGACCTCGTGAGCAGCCCGCGCGACGGCATACAGCAGGGGGTACAGCGGGTTTCCCTGCCGTTTGCCAACCTACTGAGCGCGATTCGCCACACCACCAATGGCACGCTCGACGTGCAGCTGGCACCAGGCGACGCCGCAGTCACGCTGCAACCATACCCGCAGGTTTCTGCGGACCTCACGGCCGGCCAGTGGAACCGCGCAGGTAGCGCCAACAACCGCATAGAAATCCGCTTGCCCTGACGCCGTTTTCTTCGATGCTGCCCCTAGTTACAGACGACGATTTTCGTCCGCCGCGTTGGCTGCGCAATCGCCATCTGCAATCCATTCTGCCGAGCCTGCCGGCGCGGCGCCACTGGGTGATGCCGCGCACGGCGCCACTGCGCGCGGCGAGCGAGGAGATTCTGCTCGACTGCGGCGAGGGCGTGCGCCTGCAGTGTTTTCACTCCGATCCGGCGCGCGCCGGCATTGTGAGCCGGGGTGAAGTCGCGGTGCTCGTGCACGGCTGGGAAGGCAACTCCGAGGCGATCTACATACTGTCGCTTGCGCAGCAGCTCTTTGATCTGGGCTTCGATGTGGTGCGGCTGAATCTGCGCGACCACGGCGACACGCATCACTTGAACCGCGAGTTATTTCATTCTTGCCGCCTGCCCGAGGTGCTCGGCGCCGTGCGGCGCCTGCAGGAAATGTTTGCCGGCAGGCCGCTGCACCTCATCGGTTTCTCGCTTGGCGGGAACTTCATGCTGCGCGTCGCGGCGCAAGATGCTGCCGAACTTAACATCGCGAACGTCATCGCCGTCTCGCCGGTGCTCGACCCGGGCGCAACGCTGTGCGCACTCGAGAACGGGTTTCGGCCCTATCACCGTTACTTCGTGCGCAAGTGGCTGGCCTCGCTCTTCAAGAAGCAGGCGGCGTGGCCTGCGGACTACGATTTTGCCGAGTTCACACGCGAGGCGGACCTGAGGCTCCTCACCGAGCAGCTCGTGGTGCGCTATACGGAATTTGCCAGTCTCGAAGAATATCTGAAGGGCTATACGATCACGGGCGATGAGCTGGCGGACCTCAAAGTACCCGCCAGTCTGATCACTGCGCAGGATGATCCAATCATTCCCATCGAAGGCTTAAAGGCGCTGGCGCGGCCAGCGGCGCTGTCAGTT
>DATCBZ010000160.1:0-7321 GCA_036511555.1 Steroidobacteraceae bacterium | reverse complement strand
TCCGAACGGTGAATGCGCCTTCACCTTGATCGGACGGCCGGTCTTCATGTCGATCTTCTCGGCCCAGTTCACCGTCACATAGTTGTGCGCGCGCAAGAGCGTGCCATCAGTCCGATCAAGGACATAGGCGAAGCCGTTACGATCGAAGTGAATCAGGACTTTGCGAGCCTTGCCGTCGACCGTGAGGTCTTCGAGCATGTTCTCGTTGATACCGTCATAGTCCCACTGATCAAACGGCGTCATCTGGTAGGCCCAGACGACCTCGCCGGTGTCGACCTTGCGGGCAAAAATGGTCATCGACCATTTGTTGTCCCACTTGCCGTTGTTGCACTCCTCGTGAGTCTTGGCACCGCAACGATAGGAAGGGCTCCACAGACCAGGGTTGCCCGAAGAGGCATACACCAGCTTCAGGTCCGGATCGTAGCTATAGAAACCCCAGAGGGCGCCGCCGCCACGCTTCCACTCATCCCCAGGATAAGAGTGAACGCCGACGTCGGAACCGGCTTTGCCGTATTCCGGATGCTTCTTATTGCTGTCCGCCGTGAGACCAACATCCTTATCGGTGCCGGTGCTGTAGAACTCCCAGTCCTTCTTGCCGGTGCCGAGATCATAGGCAGTCAAACGGCCGCGCGCGGCGAATTCGTCGCCGCCGAAACCAATGATGACTTTGCCTTCGGCAATAAGCGGCGCCGGTGTGATCGTCTCACCCTTCGCAGGGTAAGCATGCTTCACAACCCACACTTCCTTGCCGGTCTTGGCATCGAGGGCAATTACGAAGCCGTCGAGGGTGCCAAATACCAGCTTGCCGTCCGCGAACGACATACCGCGGTTCACCGTATCGCAACAGGCGCGCGGCACAGCAGATGCATCGCGGTCCGTTGTCTTGGTGTAGTTCCAGATCTCTTTCGGATGGTCAGGATCGGTCAGGTCCAGAGCCTGAACGATGTTTGGCCAACCGCTCTCCATATACATCATCGGCGTGCCGCCAAGATCTATAACCAGCGGTTGTCCCTCGTGACCACGCAACGTGCCGCTCGACTGCGACCAGACCATCTGCAGGCCCTTGACGTTGTCCTTGTTGATCATTTTCAAGGTGCTGTGACGTGTTAGCGCTTGGTCACCACCCGGTGTTGCCCACAGGTCCGGGTTCTTCGCACGATCGGTGACTTCGTCGGCGCTGGCTACGCCCCAACATCCCCCCAGTGCCAGTACGGCACACAGCAACCTTAGCCGTCGCTCTGATTCGAATTGCATACAGGTTTCTCCTCAATACTCTCGCGTTGTATCTTTTTTACTTCGCACCGCCGTTGCCCTCTCAAGCCGGCGCGGAAGGTGCGGATATAGGCGCCGTCTAAACTCGTGGCGACCGTGGGCGCCGTCTGCGGGCATGCCACGTGCCAAACCGAACCTTGCGGTCAGAACATTCCCATTTCTATGTAGGACATTTTCCTATCCCGTATATATCAGTTCGCTTGGCGCTCAACAACTGCGAATGCTGGGCACTGGCGCGTTCGCAACAGTTTTGTGCCGAAAATGGCACAACCGCGTCCAAGAGGTTTTTAATGCCGCTGCTTGACGCTTGCCAAGCCGCCTCGCAGGATCGACCGCTAGATTGACTTGAGGGGCTTTTTTGTGCCGAAAACTCTGCAAATCTCGAGCGCCACCTTTCTACTTTTGTGCGTCGTCGTGGCGCGCGCGGAAAATGCCTACGTACCGAATGAGGGCTCGGGCACCGTCACCGTCATCGATACCGCGACTGATCGGCAGAGCGCGGCAAGCCCGATTCCCAAACAAGGCACCATCGGCACGAAGCTGCGTGGTGTTGTGGTTGACCTGTCGGGCAAGACGCTCTTCGTTGTGGACGCCGTACGCAATGTCGTGCTTGCCGTCGACACGACGACGGGAACCGTCAAGAAAACTTTCCCCAACATCGTCTCCGCCGAGGGCATCGCGCTTGCCCCCGATGGCAAGACCGTGACTGCATGCGCCGAGAAATCAAATGAAGCGGTATTCATCGACGTCGCCGCACTGCGGGAAGTCTTCCGAGTCAAGATTCAGGGTAAGAATCCTGAACACTGTGTTTACAGCCCCAACGGCAAATGGCTGCTGACGAGCAACGAGGAGAGTAAGAGCATCGACGTCATCGATGTCGCAGCGAAGCAATCGATCGCGCAAATCAAGGTAAGCGGCGCGGCGCGCGGCATGGGCTTTCTGCCCGACGGCAGCGCGGTCTACGTGGCAGATGAGACATCCGGTAACGTCGATGTCATCGATGCCGGAACGTGGCGGGTCACAAAGTCGATTCCGATAGGACTCCGGCCTGCCGGTATCATCGTCCGTGCCGACGGTGCGCGTGTTTACGCCACAGCCGGCGGCGACGGCACGGTCGCCGTCATCGATCCGAAAACCAACACCGTGCTCGCCACCATTGCCGTCGGCAAGCGCCCGTGGAATATGGCGCTCACCCACGACGGCAAGAAACTCTACGTTGCCAACGGCCGCTCGAACGATGTCTCGGTCATCGACACCGGCACGAACGCGGTCTTGCATACGGTGGCGGTGGGATTTCTGCCCTGGGGCGTGGCGATTCGCTAAGCGTTCGTGTGCCGCAACCAGCGCGCGGCGAGCGGCGGCACTAATAAAAGGCTCACTAGGGTCGAGGAGACCAGGCCCCCCAGGATCACGACTGCCATAGGGCCTTCGATCTCGTGGCCCGGCTCGCGCATCTGAATCGCAACCGGCAGCAGCGCAAGTCCGGTGAGGAGCGCCGTCAGCAGCACCGGAGTTAAGCGCTCTTCCGCACCGCGCAGCGCCGTCGCCAGATTCCAGCTCTGTCCTTCAGTGATTACTAAATGATCGTAGTGCGAGACGAGCAGGATCGTATTGCGCGCCGCCATGCCAAAGAGCGCGACGAATCCGACCATCGCACCCAATGACAAACTGCCGCCAGTCACCGCGACCGCCGCAACGCCACCAATCAGTGTCGACGGCAGCGCGAGCAGCACCAATAACACGTGCCTCGCATAGCCGAAGCCGAGCGCGAGCAACAACACGATCAGGACGAACGCCGCCGCAGAATGCAACAACAGCTCATGCGCGGCCGCAGCTTGCGCCTGCGCCGCACCGCCGTAGCGCAGGTAGACATCGGGCGGCAACAGTACGTGCTGTGCGATAGCGCGTTTTGCGGCCGCGGCGTAGCCGGCTTGATCGTTGGTCTTCGGATTGACGACGACAACCTGGCGGCGTAAGCCATCTTCGTGATCAATCAGGCTGCGCGCCGATACCATCTGAATATTAGCGACCGTCGCAAGCGGCACGAGGGCGCCGTCACGCGCGCGCAGTAGCAGTCTGCCGACCGCATCTGGAGTGGTGTTCGCCGTTGCAATGCGCACCGCGATCGGCACGCTCCTGTCGGCCTGGCTCAACTCGGCTACTACCGTGCCATGGAAGGCGGCATTGACAGTCTGCAGCACTTCAGCTGCCTGTAAACCGTAGAGCGCAAGCGCGCCCGGTCGCAGTTCAAGGCGCATTTCCGGTTGCCGCGGCGGCACTTTCAAGCGCACGTTGCCGCTGCGCGGCAAATGCTCAAGCACGTTGGCAACGTCGCCCGCCACGCGATCGTCCTGGTCCAAATCCGGGCCAAATACACTCACGAAAAATGACGCCGATTCGCCCGATAAGGTCTCGCCGATGCGCTCCGCCAACACCGAATAAATCTCAACAAGCTGGTTTGGAAAGTTATCAAACACGCTGCGGATGCGCGTCTCGATTTGCGTTGCAGTCGCGCCCTTTGACGGATCGATCTGCACTTCAAATTCACTCTTGTTCGGCGCATCAGGATCCTGGCCATTTTCGGCGCGGCCGATCTGCTCAGCGACACTTTTGACGCCGGCGATGGCAGCCAAACGTTCCGCGATCTGCTTACCGACACGCGCGGTCTCAGCCAACGCGATGCCGGGCCGCAAAGAAGCGTGCGCAATTAGATAGTCTTCGCGAAAATCCGGCAGCAGGCGCGCGCCCAAAAGCGGCAGCAGCAAAATGCCGGCCGCGCCGGTAATGACCAGCACCGTGACCACCAGATAGGGACGCGGATGCAGCCGTTCGATTGCGCGGCGCTGCCAGATTTTCAAGCGCGTAAGCCACGCAGCCTCGGCGCGCGGCGCATGACCGGCCATCACGAGCGCACACAGCGCAGGAGTTGCGCTCATGGCCACCAATAGCGACAGCCCCAATGCGAGCAGAAAGGCGATTGACAGCGGCCGAAAGAACGAGCCCTGCAGGCCCGACAACATCAGGATCGGCAAAAACGCGACCGCTACAGCCAGCGTTGCGTACAACACGGGCCGGCGCACCTCAAGCGAGGCATCGAGAATCAGCTTGCGAATATCGACGCCGAGCAATGCCGTGCGGCGGCGCCGCATGATGTTCTCCACGTCAATCACTGCGTCGTCAACCACAACACCGAGCGCGACCACAAGACCGCCAAGGGTCATGGTGTTCAGCGTTATGCCGAGGGTCGTCAAGATCCAAACGGTCGCGAGCAGCGCGACCGGTATCGAGGCAAACGAGACCAGCGCCGCGCGCCAGTCGCGCAGTGTGAACAGCAGCAGAATCACCACCAGCACCGCTCCCGTCAGCAGCGAATTACGCAGCTTCGCAATCGCAGCCTCGATGAAACTTGCCGGTCGCAAGAGCGCGGGATGGTATTGAACGCCCTGCAAAGCGAGCGACGGCACGAGCGCGTTTAAGCGCTGCTCAAGGGCCGCGGTCACTTCAAGTGTGTTGGCGCCGAATTGAGTGGAAGTCTCAACCAGAATGCCCGGCCGGCCACCAATCATCGCATCACCAAAACTTGGCTCCGCGCCGTCACGCACCGTTGCGACATCGCCGATACGCAGCGCCGTGCCGTTCTTCACGACAATCACCGACTGCGCCAATGCGGCCGGCGTTGCGCCCGTCGGTTGGGCCTGCAACACGATGCGCTGCGTCGGCGTTTCGATAAATCCGCCGCCGATGAGTTCGGTGCCGCGGCGCGCCGCGCCATATAGGTCATCGAGCGTAAGGCCGGCGGCGAGCAGCTTGAACGGATCCACGAGCACTTGTCGTTCGCGCGATTCGCCGCCGAAGATCTGCGCCTGCGCCACACCGGGGACCGCGAGAATCTGCGGCTTGATGGTCCAGCGCACAAGGTCGCGCAGTTCGATTGGCGAGAGACGATCGCTCGTGTAGCCGAAGTGCACGAGGTATTCCATCGACGAGGACAGCGGCGAGAGGAGCGGCGGACCCGCCCCCGGGGGCAGCAGGCCACCGGACTCGGCGAGGCGCTCGGTAATTACTTGACGCTGGCGGTACGGATCCCCGTCGCGGCCAAATACAACTTGTATGGCGGCGAGCCCCTGACTCGAAGTGGAGCGCACCGATGCGACGTTCTCAGTGCCGGCGAGAAGTCCCTCGAGCGGCCGCGTTACAAGTGCCTCGACCTGAGTTGCATCGAGACCCGGCGCTTCGGCCTGCACCAGAACGTGCGGGGGCGCGAAATCGGGAAACACGTCGAGCCGCGCGTTCAACAGTGCGCTCGCGCCCAACACCGCGACCAACACGGAGAGCGCGGTAATGATGCGCGGATGCGCAAGCGATGCGCGAACGATGGCTCGAAGCATGGCGCTGGCTAGTCGTGATCGTCCTCGTCAGCTGAGAAGCTGCCGAGGCCTTGCAGTGACCACAGAACCCCCGCGCCGTGCACCACGATGCTGTCGTCATCATCGAGTCCCGTCACGAGCCAACCTTCACCTTCAGGCGCCAGGAGCTGCACCGTCACGGGCGCGTATTGCGCCTTGCCATCAGCGCTCTTGGTGGCCAACTGTCGATAGACATACGCGCCGGCATCGCCGTACAGGAGCGCCGCAGTGGGAATCAGTACGCCGCTCACGGCGGCGCCCTGCAGGGTGATCGGAAAGCGCGCCCCCGGCCCTAAACCGGAAGGCGCATGTTCCACCTCAAGGAGCCACCCCGCGCTTTGCAGTTCGGGCGTCGTGCGGGGCAGAGGGCCCAATACGCGTGCCGCAACGCGCATGCCATCCACGCTCATGAGTGCCTTGATAGGCATGGCGCCGAGCGCGTGCTGACCGGGCACGTCGGCGCGTACCAAGAGCGCAGCTCCGCTGGCAAGTGCGGCGATGAGCCTCTCGCGCTCGCGATCGGGCAGCGCCGCGATCGGGCCCCAATCAAGGGCGACCTTCGCTGCAGCGGATTGCGCCTGCGTCTGCGATTCAAGTTCAGCAGCCGCTGCGGCCTGCAGCGCCTTCAGCGATGCATTCGCATCGTTGTGATACAGACCCTCGATGCGGCGCGCTTCGGCAGCCGCGTTACGCGCCGCGCTTTTTGTCGTTACAAGCCTGCCCACATCCGCGACGAGGTCGAGCGGGTCCAGTACTAAGCCATAGGCGTCAATCTGTCGCGGACCCACACCGTTGACCGGATGAGCCAGCGTCAAACCCACGGCAGTTTGCTGTGCTGCGCTCAGCGCAAGCGGCGCGCCCGCGGCACGAGCGGGTGCATCGTCATCGTCATCCGCATCCGCCTGCGCAAAAGCCGGCAGGAGGAGGACGCAGAGGAGGATTCGTGGCAGTAAAGACGCACTCATGAGCCGACCTCTCCTGTAAGGCTCGCCGACAGCGGAATCTCCGCCCCTTGCAGCGGCCGGCGGTAGGCACTCTCCAAAGCGGTGAAAGCCAGGCGCGCATCGTAGGCAGCCGCAAGTGTTGCAAGCGCAGCTTCGGTTACGGCTAGGGAACCGGCGATGAGCGTGGGATGATCGGTAGCTCCGGCCTGGAAGGCGCGTTCCTGCGCCGCATGCTGGCGCGCGTTCAGCGCCTCGCTTGCTTGCGCGTCACGCCAGGCTTGCTGCGCCTGTGGCCAGGCGCGCTCCGCGCGTTCGATCTCCTCAAGGAGCTGCGCCTGCACCGCCTCAAGATGCCGCCCGGCATAACTGCGTCGCGCGAGCGCCTCGCCGATCGGCCCTTCGTGTCGATTAAAGATCGGCAGCTCAAATGTTACGCCCAGTTCATTGTCGTGCAGCGTGCCGTGCAAGGTGTCGTCGAGCGTGTCCTGCTTAAGGCCACTGTGATCCCACGCATAGCCTGGGGCTACGTGAAACTGCGGCCAGCGCTTGGCAACCTCGGACTGCAAGGCAAGGTCGGTCAAATCGTATTCCCGCAGTGCGCGCACCAGCGTCGGCCGAGCGATGAGGGCCGCCGCACGCCACTGACTTGCGCCTTGCGGCGCGAGCGCCGCGATGTCTGCCCAGCCCTGCCACTCGATC
>DATCBZ010000159.1:0-4175 GCA_036511555.1 Steroidobacteraceae bacterium | reverse complement strand
AACCATGCATCGCGGCGATGGTGGGGCAGGGCAGCGCTTCCAGACGGTCGAACACCGCCTGCCCCGCACGGATCAAGGTAAAGGCGTCGTCGCTGCTCTTGAAGGCGGTAAATTCGCGGATGTCGGCGCCGGCGATGAAGCCGTTTCGCTTGGCCGAGCTGACCACCACAGCGCGCGGCAGATTCGCGCCAAGAGTGTCGATGAGGACACCCAGTTCCACGAGCACACCGCTCGAGAGGACGTTGGTCGAGGTCCCGGGCTTATCGAGCGCCAGCCACGCGATGCCGTCGGCGTCACGCTCCATCTTCCAAGAAGCTACGTCACTCATGCAGCCGGCTTTATATTGAAGTCGCACACGAGCGGACGATGATCCGAGAAACGAACGTCCGGTACGCGAAAATCGGTCACTTCGATGCCTTCGCTGACGAGGATGAAATCAAGCTCGATGCGCGGCACGCGCGATGGAAACGAAGGCAATCCGTGGGTATTGGCGCTGCGTAAGCCCGAGGCACGCATGAAGAGGTAAATCTCGTGTGTGCCCCAGAACGCATTGAAATCGCCCGCCACAATCACCGGTTTCTTCGCCTGAATGACGAGGTCGTGCAGCGAGCGCAGCTGGTATTGGCGCTGCCGAAATTTTAGCGACAAATGCACCAGGAATACGCAGACGTTCTCGAGCTCAAGTTCGATGATGAGGCGCTTGATGCCGGTATCGAAGTAGTGGAAGCGCTCGCCCGTCACATGCGGCGCCGACAAAAAAGCGTTCGCCTGCTTGCGTACGATTGGCACGAACTGATTAAAAGAGCTGCGGCCATACTTGCATTCGTAGGTCGAATAATGGCCGATCTGCGCTGCGATATGCTCGGCCTGATTGACCATGCCCGTGCGCACCGACCCGGTATCCACCTCGATGAGACCTACGACGTCGGACTTCTCCGCGCGGATGAATTCGGTGATGCCGCCCAACACTTTTCGGTTGCTACGCAGATAGCCGGCGCCCGGCAACGGCAGGTGAAAGGCCGCCCCGGTGCCGGTTGCATAGCGGATGTTGTAAAGAAGCAGGCGCAATGGAGGGCGGTCGGGGCTCAGGCTGGCGTAATGGGGTATTCTATCGCGTGTGCGGCGCAGGGGCGCCGCCTTAATAAGTGCCGCTGCCATGTCACAATCTCATCCGATCCGCATCTTCGTCACCCACATGTGGGAAACCAGCGAGGACTATCTGCGGGTATTCGAATACCTGGAAAGCGCAACGAACTTCTTCTACCGCAATTTCAGCACTCCGGAGAATCCGGCGGGCGGTAACAAGGAGGCGCAGAAAGAGGACCTGCGCCGGCAGATCACGCCGGTCGAAGCGGTAATTGCATTGCCGGGGCTATACGACCGCAATCAGGATCTTCTGACATTTCAGCTTCTGTATGCGCAGGCGAGTCACAAACCGGTGGTCTTGCTGAAGCGCTTTGGCAGTGCGGCGGCGGTACCCAAGCAGCTCGCGGATCTTGCCAACGAGGTCGTGGATTGGGACGAGCGCGCGCTCGTCGATGCCGTGCGCCGTCAGGCGCGCCACGAGGATACGGCACGCTGGGACACGATCGAATTTAAGATCGATTAGCCGCCGGCGGCGCTTGCGTATTCTTTGCTTTCGGCAACGTACAGCGGAACGATCTGAGCAGAGTTCGATCCGCGCATCGGCGTTGCAAAGCTGCGTGGGATTGCAGCAAATAGCAGCACAATATTTGCTGCGACCTCGTCAGCCTGTTCGTTCGACATCTTGCGAATGGTGGCGCGAAACGCGTCCTCCCCCCGCAACAGCGGTCGCTCACGGGTGAGCACACGCACAAAGGCCCGAAAATCGTCACGCAACTCCTTCGGCAGCTCGTCTTCTTGGACCAGTGCAAGATAGTTGCGATACGCCTCAGTCAATCGGTCCTTGATCGCGCCGGAGTGCGCGAGTGACAGTGTCGCCGATTGAAATTTTTCCCACGCAGTGCCGATCATGAGACCTCTTTAGACGCTTCGGCCTTCATACGGGTCATGGCGGGTTGCCGGGAAAGAAGGCCTGCACGTCGGGTTGTTGTTATTCGAAGATTCCTGACTACTCAAATGCCTAGAATCGAAATATAGCGCAGCGTCTAACAAAAACAAGCGCAGTTGAGTTTTTTTGCAGTACCCGTCACATCTCGATTGGGAAACGCATCACGGATCCATGTCCCTGCCACTGCAGGGATTTCGCACCCTGCCGGATCGAAGCAGGAACCGATTCGGCGCCGAAGCATCATGCGGAATAACATTATGAATCGAACGCAACTGTTTGATTATTCAATCCTTAAAAGTGATCAATAAATGACCACCCGGCAATCGCCCGGAGCGAGTCGCCGCGACGGCAGTGCGGCAGATTGGGGGGATGTCCGGCTACCTCTTCCGCCACCGGGATCAAAGAAGGCGCGAGCAGTCTTGCCCAGCGACGGCAGACGCAAGGGCTTGCCCATCGTCACGCCCGACCTGCAGCGATACGCGGCGGGGCCGATGAAGTAAGCCTGCACCGCGCCGGGCAGCAGCCTTGGGCAGCGTCTCAAACCGCATCATAGGCTCGCTCGCGGCCGGCGTTATCCGGGCGCCTGATCCCGCCCTCGATCGCTCTACTGGGTCAGGGCACCGCCCCGGCAGGCGGTCGGTCATTTCAGCTACCCGGCAAACCCGGTGAGGGAAGCACCGCGGGAGGCTCCGCGAGCCGCGGGACGGTGCGCCTGAATGCGCGCATTTTGAGTGGGCCGCGCCCCAGGGGTGGCCGATCCAAAGTCGCGCTCCCAGGTCCATCTGCTCGCCGGCCCAGCTGTGACCGGGTTCTCGATTTCTCAGCCCTTAACCGTCTTTTAAGGGGTCCAATCAAGAAAATGTGCACTTGCTGCCGGCAACATAATGATGGGGACGATTAACGTTCAGGTCAGGCTACTTAATACATGCGCTGACCACTATGGAGCGAGTGCCAGCTGGGTTTTGCCGCAAGGACCGCAATTGGTAATTGAAACTTTTGTCCGGATTGCACTGCTGCTCACCCTCAAAGCCTCCAGAGCTTAGTTAAAAGACGAAGCATGCAACTCCAGAATCATCCGCGACGCTGCGTTCTGATCATCGATGATGATCCGGTCTTCTCCCTGTTGGCGAGCGAGACGCTGGAGCAGGCAGGTTACGAGGCGCGAACCGCGAGCAATACCCGCGATGCAATCGCCTCGTTTGAAAAGGAAAAACCGGACTTAGTCCTGCTCGACGTCGAATTGCCGGGAAGTAACGGCTTTCAGCTGTGCGCGACTCTGCGCGCCATGAGCCCGGGCATTGATGTTCCGATCGTCATGGTTACGGGGCATGACGACACCGAGTCGATTGCCCAGGCCTACGAAGTCGGCGCGACCGACTTCATTCATAAACCGGTGCTGTGGCCGACGCTGCCGCATCGAATCGGCTTCATTCTGCGTGCGCAGGACAATATGCGCGCGCTGCGGGTGAGTGAGCAGAAAAACCGCACCCTGCTGCAGGCACTGCCCGACACGATCTTCATCGCCGGCAGTGACGGAGTCCTGTTGGAACACATCACCGGCGATCGCAAGAACAGCGCCGAGAGCCTGGTCGGCAAGCGCCTGGAGGAGGCCTTGCCGCCGGAGGTCGCGCGCGTCGCGCGCCTGTCCATGAATGGCAACAGCACTGACGACCTCGCTACGTGCGAATTCACGGTAGGGCGCGGCAAGGAACAGCAGTCGTTCGAGGCGCGTTTGCGCCCGCAGGCCGATGGCACGCTCCTCATCGTGACCCGGGACACTACCGAACGCTCGCGGGCCAAGGCGCGCATCGAGTATCTCGCGTACTACGACACTCTCACCGGCCTGCCGAACCGGCAATTGTTCGTACGCGAGGTCGGACGCGCCATTCGAGCCGCGAAGCGTACCGGGCACATGATGGCGCTCCTGTATCTCGACCTCGACCGCTTCAAACGCATCAACGACAACTTGGGACATTCCGTCGGCGACGCGCTGCTGCAAAATGTCGCGCGCCGTTTGGAACTGAGCGTCCGCCCCTCGGACGTGGTCGCACTGCCAGGCGTGCAGGCGGATCACAATCAGGCACGGGTGGCGCGCTTAGGCGGCGATGAATTCGTCGTGCTGCTGACGGGCCTTACCGAAGAG
>DATCBZ010000158.1:0-2604 GCA_036511555.1 Steroidobacteraceae bacterium | reverse complement strand
TTTTTGTAGTCGCGAGCGGTCAGTTTTGCCATGGCGTTCGCGCTACATGCTCTCGGGTGCTGCGACACCCAGAAGCGCAAGGCCATTGCGCACCACCTGCTGCGCGGCAAGCACGAGCGCGAGGCGCGCATTGCGCAGTTTTGCATCCGCAACTATGAACTGCTGGGCGTTGTAATAGGTATGGAAAGCGTTCGCAAGCTCGCGCAAATAGTGCACCAGCATGTGCGGGGCCCGCTGTGCGGCGGCAGCTTCAATCACCTCCGGATAGTTCGCAAGACTCCTCATGAGCGCAAGCTCGTAGCCGTCGGCCAGCAGCGCAAGATTGGCGCGGCCGAGTTTGACGTCAACCTCAAGACCGCGATCACGCACCTGCCGTACGACGCTCGCAACGCGCGCGTGCGCATACTGAATGTAGTACACGGGATTATCGTTGCTGCGCGACTTGGCAAGCTCGAGGTCAAAATCAAGATGCTGCTCGTTGCTGCGCATGACGTAGAAGAAACGCGTGGCATCATTGCCCACTTCTTCGCGTAGTTCCTTCAAAGTCACGAATTCTCCTGAACGCTTGCCCATGGATAGTTGCTGGCCGCCTTTGTACAGCGCGACCAGCTGCAGCAAACGCACCTCGAAGTAGTCGTGCTTGGCGCCTTCGGCCTGCAGGCTTGCGCGTACGCGCGGAATGTAGCCGTGATGATCCGCGCCCCAAACATCGATTAGATGGTCGAAGCCGCGGGCGCGCTTGTTGAGGTGATAGGCGATGTCCGAGGCGAAGTAGGTTTTCTGGCCATTCTCGCGAATTACGACCCGATCCTTCTCGTCGCCAAAGACAGTCGAGCGAAACCACCACGCGCCCTCCTTGAGCTCAAGAAAGCCCTTGGCTTTGAGGACCTCGAGGCTGCGATCGACCTCGCCCGATTCAATCAAATCGCGCTCGGAGAACCAGTTATCGAAGGTGACGCCGAACTCGGCAAGATCAGTGCTGATAAGCGCCAGCATCCTGCTCTTGGCGAAATCATTGATGCCGCGAAACCCGGTCTCCCCGAGGAGCACACGCGCGCGCGCAATCACGGCGTCAATATAGGTATCGCCATTGCCCTCCGGTGCATCAGCCGGCAAGCCCGCGGCAAGCTCGCTTTCCCGGTGCTGCAGTGTCGCGCTGCGGCTCGCCAGCAGCTCAGCGGCGATCGGCACGATGTAGTCGCCGCGGTAGCCGCTGGCGGGAAACGCAAATTTTTCGCCGCACAACTCCAGATAGCGCAGCCAGACGCTGACCGTGAAGATGTCCATCTGCCGGCCGGCATCATTGATGTAGTACTCGCAGTAGACGCGATGGCCGACGGCGGCGAGAAGATTGGCAATACTGGCGCCGTAGGCGGCGCCGCGGCCGTGACCCACATGCAAGGGGCCGGTCGGATTGGCCGAGACGAATTCAACCATCACGGATTCGCCGCCGGCATTTTCGCAGCGGCCGTAGGCGCCGGCCTGATCCAGAATCGCACCAAGCTCGGCGTGGTAAGCGTCAGCTGCGAGATGGAAGTTGATGAAGCCCGCGCCGGCAATCTCGGTGCGCGCCACGAGCGCGCTCTGCGGCAGCGCCGCGACGATGAGCTGCGCAAGTTCAAGTGGCTTGCGACGCGCAGCTTTCGCAAGCTTGAGGGCGATGTTGCTCGAGAAGTCGCCGTGCTGCGTGTCGCGGGTGCGTTCCACACGGACGGTCGTGCTGGTTGCAACAGTTGCGATCGAGGCATCCTGAATGCTGGCGAGGGCAGAGCTTACAAGCTCCTCGAGTGGCTGCTTCACAGAGCGCTAGTCCGTCGGTGCAAGGCCGGCGAGTCTACCAGCGCCGGCCGTCTAGAAAAGCTCGAGCGGGTCGACGTCGAGTGCCCAGCGCACGCGGCGGCTTTCGGGCAGTTGCTCGATGGCGGTGACCCAGCCCGCAAGAAAGCGATGCAGCGCCTGGCGTTCCGCGCTTTCAACCAAGAGCTGCGCATGGTAGCGGCCGGCGCGCTTTGCCATCGCGGCAGGCACCGGCCCGAGGAGCCGCACCGCGCGCGGCGCACGTGCAATGTGACGCGCAGCTTCGAGAAATTCGAGTGCCGCGGCCGCGTTTGGCGCCGAATCGCGTACCGCAGCGAGCCGGCTGTATGGCGGCCATGCGGCGTCCTTGCGCTCGGCGAGCGCCGCACGTGCAAAACCGTCGTAGCCCTCGGTGAGCAGATGGCGCAGGAGCGGATGTTCGGGAAACTCAGTTTGAATCAATACTTCGCCGGGCTTCTCGCCGCGCCCGGCGCGCCCGGCCACTTGCACGATCGTCTGTGCAAGCCTCTCGGGGGCACGAAAATCCGTGCTGAAAAGGCCGCGGTCTGCGTTCAGCACGACCACGAGCGTCAGGTTTGGAAAGTCGTGTCCCTTGGTCACCATCTGCGTGCCGATGAGAATGCGCGCATCGCCCGAGGCCATGCGCTGCATGACCGCTTCGATGTCGCCGCGCTTGCGCGCGACGTCCCGATCCAGGCGCACGCGCGTGACATCGGGGAAGAGCTCGGCGAGCTTCTCCTCGATACGCTGCGTGCCTTGGCCGACTGGCCGCACGGCAAAGCCGCA